>NZ_AAWL01000049.1 GCF_000169155.1 Thermosinus carboxydivorans Nor1 | reverse complement strand
GGCATCTTGTGTTTTATCGATGACACGAACAATCACCTCCGCAACGATGTTCCCGGCGCTCATAACTATGATACATTTTTTGACGGGCCATTAACCCATCGAAATCCACTTCATGGGCATTAAATTCAGGACCATCAACGCAGGCAAACTTGTTTTTGTTGCCGACACTTACACGGCAACCGCCGCACATGCCAGTACCGTCCACCATAATCGGGTTAAGGCTGACAATAGTATGAACCCCGTACGGACGCGTTACCTCAGCAACACTTTTCATCATGATTACCGGACCGATCGCCATAACAAGGTCAATCTTTTCGCCTGCGGCAAGCATCTCCTTTAAGGGGTCAATTACCAAACCTTTTCGGCCTTTTGACCCGTCATCAGTAGTAATATAAAGTACATCGCTTATAGTGGCCATTTCTTGTTCGAGAATAAGTAAATCCGCATTGCGAGCCCCGATAATCGAAATTACTTTATTACCTGCTTCCTTGTAAGCGCGGGCAATGGGATACACCGGCGCGACACCAATTCCGCCGCCGACACAAACCACCGTACCAAATTTTTCAATGTGGGTAGCTTTGCCAAGAGGCCCTGCTAGATCGAGTAGTGCGTCGCCTGCTGACAAGCGGCCAAGTTGCCGCGTCGTATGCCCCACCTCTTGAAAAATTAAGGTGATTGTACCTGCGGCACGGTCGAAGTCGGCGATGGTGAGCGGAATACGTTCACCATCTTCATCAATTCGCAAAATGACAAACTGGCCCGGCTGGCACTTGCGGGCAATAAGCGGTGCCTGCACAACGAACAACTTGACGCTCGGCGCCAGTTCTTGCTTTTTTAAAATCGTAAACAAAATCTCACTCCCTTTTAAAATGATGATTAGTACTATTTAATGCGAGGTGTATTTAACGTGTATGTGAAAATTATAACATGTATGTGAAAATTATAACATGTTTTTTGTCCAAGCTCAATGCGGGTTTTGCGAAAAAAATCACTTATTGCCATAAAAAATCCGGCCCAGTGAGTAAAACCTTGGGCCGGCTACCGCTTATTTTTCAACGTAATCCTTGCCTACCAGCACGGTGACCTGGTCGGCCTTGGCGTCGTTTTTGGTGACATTCAACACATATTTGAAAGGTAAGCTAATCAGCTTGCCCACGACCGCGTTGTCGGTCGTATCTGTCATATAGGAAGTAACGACGGTATTGGGCGTCGGTTGGCTAGCCGTAGTGATACCTACCACTTCAAATCCCTGATTGCACAGGATAGCGGCTACCATATGAGGAAAAGCCACTATGGACTTTTTTCTTAAGTGTTCAACTTCATTTTACAATCGACCAAAAAAAAAAAAAAAAAGGCCTATTATCTAGGCGCAATACTTTTGCGGCACCTATCCGTCTTTATAAGTCTGGGCCAGCAGTTCAAGCGGGTGGAAGACCCTGATTGCCAGGCCGTGTCGCGCAATACCGTGCTCAATCTGCATCTTGCAGGCCGGGCAGCCTGTAGCGACAATATCGGGCGCAACGCTTTTGATGTTCCGTATTTTTCTGTCCAGTATCAGGGACGACACATCATAATGAGTTATACAAAAACTCCCTGCCCCGCCGCAACACCGGTCAGCTTCTGGCATCTCCCTGAATACCAAGCCGGGTATGGATTTTAAAATTTCCCTGGGCTGAGCGGTCACTCCCTGCCCGCGGCTTAAGTGGCACGAATCGTGGTATGTGGCTACTGCCTCTACCAATTTTGAGCCTAGTTTAATATCAAGGCGGTTAACAAGAAATTCCGAAATGTCGTACACTTTTTTCGTAAACGTTTCAGCTTCTGGTATCAGCTTATCGTATTCTTTCAGAGTACCGCCGCAAGTGGCGCAATCGGCCACAATGAAGTCCGGCTGAGCGTCTAGCAGTAGTTTTATGTTATGCCCTGGCAAGAAGGGCCGGCTGTCTCCGTATCCGCCGTACGCCAGGTGCGGTGTGCCGCAGCACTGAACGTTGGTCGGAATGACCACTTCACAGTCATGACGTTCCAATACGTCAATGACGGCATGACCCAAACTAGGATTAACCATATTGGTCATGCAGCTCAGGAAATAAGCCACTCGGATTTTGCCGCCTTTTTTTAATTCACGTTTAGTCTAGC
>NZ_AAWL01000048.1 GCF_000169155.1 Thermosinus carboxydivorans Nor1 | reverse complement strand
GGGCAAGACCCGAAGACAGGTGGTGCATGGCTGTCGTCAGCTCGTGTCGTGAGATGTTGGGTTAAGTCCCGCAACGAGCGCAACCCGTATCCCTTGTTGCCAGCACGTTATGGTGGGGACTCAAGGGAGACTGCCGCAGAGAATGCGGAGGAAGGTGGGGATGACGTCAAGTCATCATGCCCCTTATGTCCTGGGCTACACACGTACTACAATGGGCTTAAATAGAGGGCATGCGAAGCCGCGAGGCAGAGCGAACCCCAAAAACAAGCTCTCAGTTCGGATCGCAGGCTGCAACTCGCCTGCGTGAAGTCGGAATCGCTAGTAATCGCAGATCAGCATGCTGCGGTGAATACGTTCCCGGGCCTTGTACACACCGCCCGTCACACCACGAGAGTCGAGAGCACCCGAAGCCGGTGGGGTAACCGCAAGGAGCCAGCCGTCGAAGGTGAGATCGATGATTGGGGTGAAGTCGTAACAAGGTAGCCGTATCGGAAGGTGCGGCTGGATCACCTCCTTTCTAGGGAGAAAACTCCTAACAAGAGCACATCTGGAGCTTACATTGTTTGGTTTTGAGGGAACACCCCTCACCATGATCCTTGAAAACTGCACAGAAGATAGAAAAAGCGCATTTTAGGAAAAAGCCGAAACAATTAGGTCAAGCTAGGAAGGGCATACGGTGGATGCCTAGGCGCCAAGAGCCGACGAAGGACGCGGTAAGCTGCGAAAAGCCACGGGGAGTCGCAAGCAGGCGTAGATCCGTGGATGTCCGAATGGGGGAACCCGGCGGTGGTAATGCACCGTCATCCATCGTAAGATGGAAGGGAACCCGGGGAACTGAAACATCTAAGTACCCGGAGGAAAAGTAATCAAACGAGATTCCCTAAGTAGCGGCGAGCGAAAGGGGAGGAGCCCAAACCGGTTGCGCTATGCGCAACCGGGGTTGTGGACCAACATAAGGACTGGCGAGGTCTAGTCGAACTACCTGGAAAGGTAGGCCGCAGAAGGTAAAAGCCCTGTAGGCGAAAGGCTGAGCCAGCCGGTTGGGATCCAGAGTACCACGGGATACGTGGAGTCCTGTGGGAAGCAGGGGGGACCACCCTCCAAGGCAAAATACTCCTTGGCGACCGATAGCGCATAGTACCGTGAGGGAAAGGTGAAAAGCACCCCGGGAGGGGAGTGAAAGAGGACCTGAAACCGTATGTCTACAAGCAGTCGGAGACTATAAGTCGACGGCGTGCCTATTGAAGAATGAACCGGCGAGTTACAGCAGCCAGCGAGGTTAAGCAGAAAATGCGGAGCCGAAGCGAAAGCGAGTCTGAAGAGGGCGAGAAAGTTGGCTGTTGTAGACCCGAAACCGCAGTGATCTATCCATGGCCAGGGTGAAGCGCAGGTAACAATGCGTGGAGGCCCGAACCGGTGGGCGTTGAAAAGTCCTCGGATGAGTTGTGGATAGGGGTGAAATGCCAATCGAACGCGGAGATAGCTGGTTCTCCCCGAAATAGCTTTAGGGCTAGCCTCAAGAAAGTGAGTGCAGGCGGTAGAGCACTGATAGGGCTAGGGGCCGTAAGGTTACCGAACCTTGTCAAACTGCGAATGGCTGCACTTAGAGCTTGGGAGTCAGACTACGAGTGATAAGATCCGTAGTCAAGAGGGAAACAGCCCAGACCATCAGCTAAGGTCCCGAATGCCGTGCTAAGTGGCAAAGGATGTGGCGCTACAAAAACAACCAGGATGTTGGCTTAGAAGCAGCCATCATTCAAAGAGTGCGTAATAGCTCACTGGTCGAGTGGCGCTGCGCCGAAGATGTCCGGGGCTAAAGCACGGAACCGAAGCTATGGAATTGAGAGGTGCATCTCACCTCTCAATTGGTAGGGGAGCGTTCTTACCGGGTAGAAGGTTTTCTGGAAGGGGAGCTGGACTGGTAAGAAGTGAGAATGCCGGTATGAGTAGCGAAAAGACAGGTGAGAATCCTGTCCACCGAAAGCCTAAGGGTTCCTGAGCAACGATCGTCGACTCAGGGTAAGTCGGGACCTAAGCCGAGGCGGAGAAGCGTAGGCGATGGACAACGGGTAAACATTCCCGTACCGCCCGAAGTCGTTTGAGCGAAGGAGTGACGCAGGAGGTAAGGCAAGCGCGAGGATGGAAAGTCGCGTCTAAGCCGGTAGGGTGCAGTGCAGGCAAATCCGCACTGCGAGAGCCTGAGAGGTGAAGGGGAGCTGAGGGGAGACCCTTGGCGAAGTTGCCTGGGCCAGACTGCCGAGAAAAGCTTCTAGCGAGACGGAGGGCGCCCGTACCGGAAACCGACACAGGTAGGCGGGGAGAGGATCCTAAGGTGCGCGGGAGAACCCTCGTTAAGGAACTCGGCAAAATGTCCCCGTAACTTCGGGAGAAGGGGAGCCCAAGCCCGTGAAGGCAGGAAGCGGCCGGAGCGGGAGTGGGTCGCAGAGGAGAGGCCCAAGCGACTGTTTACCACAAACACAGGTGCCTGCTAAAGCGAAAGCTGACGTATAGGTGCTGACACCTGCCCAGTGCCGGAAGGTTAAGGAAGGGGGTTAGGGGGAAACTCCGAAGCTCACGACCGAAGCCCCGGTGAACGGCGGCCGTAACTATAACGGTCCTAAGGTAGCGAAATTCCTTGTCGGGTAAGTTCCGACCCGCACGAAAGTGTAACGACTTGGGCACTGTCTCAACGAGGGACCCGGTGAAATTGAAATACCTGTGA
>NZ_AAWL01000047.1 GCF_000169155.1 Thermosinus carboxydivorans Nor1 | reverse complement strand
GGGGCGAGCCGCGCCAGTTTGCCTGGGAGCCGCGGCCGCACTGGGAAATCGGCGAACGCCTGGGCATCCTCGACTTTGAGCGGGGCGGTAAGGTGACGGGGGCGCGCTTTACTTTTTACAAGGGGGCGGGCGCCCGCCTGGAACGGGCTCTCATCAACTTCATGCTTGACCTGCATACGCGCGAACACGGCTATACGGAATTCTTTCCGCCTTTCATCGTTAATGCCGACAGCATGGTCGGCACCGGACAGCTGCCGAAGTTTGCCCAGGACATGTTTAAACTGGAAGGCCTTGACTACTACCTCATTCCGACGGCGGAAGTGCCTGTCACCAATCTTCACCGCCAAGAGATTCTCGATGCCAAGGACCTTCCCCTGTACTATGCGGCTTACAGCGCCTGTTTCCGGGCGGAGGCGGGAGCGGCCGGCCGGGACACGCGGGGCCTCATCCGCCAGCACCAGTTCAACAAGGTAGAGCTGGTAAAGTTTACGCTGCCGGAAGAATCCTATAATGAGCTGGAGAAACTGACCAATAACGCCGAGCGGGTGCTGCAGCTCTTGGGTCTGCCGTACCGCGTCGTCCTTCTGTGTACCGGCGACATGGGCTTTGCCTCAGCCAAGACCTATGACCTGGAGGTGTGGCTGCCCAGCTTCAACCGGTACCGCGAAATTTCTTCCTGTTCTAACTTTGAGGATTTTCAGGCCCGCCGCGCCGACATCAAGTTCCGCCGCGACGCCAAGGCAAAGGCCGAATTTGTTCACACCTTGAACGGTTCCGGCGTGGCCATCGGCCGCACGGTCGCCGCGATTTTGGAAAACTACCAGCAGGAAGACGGCTCGGTGGTAGTGCCGGAGGTGCTGCGGCCGTATATGGGCGTGGAGGTTATTAAGGCATAACTTGACAATTATGGCAGGATAACGATAAAATTTAGAGAGAATTCCCGTGTCGTTTAGCATGACATCGACAAAGAATGAAAACTATTATTTAACCTCATACCTCATACATCATACATCATACTTCTCTATACTTCTATTTACCGTTTTCGAAGTAGACAATCATATAAATAATGGAACAGGTGCCCGTCCGGGCTTAATAGGGAAGACTGGTGCAAAACCAGCACGGTCCCGCCGCTGTGATGGGGAGCAAAGCTGCAATAAGCCACTGGGGATAGTCTCCCTGGGAAGGCGCAGATGCGCGATGATCCTAAGTCAGAAGAACTGCCTGTTCAACGATCACCGCTTTGACCCACGAGCGATGGGGAGGGGATTGCGCATGAATACGTCATAGCAAAATCTCTACCTTGGCACGGGGTAGGGATTTTTTGTTTGAGTTTTAACTTCTGGAAAAGGAAGGATACTAAATGAAAGCAATTGGGCTATTGGGGTATTTTTTTATTATAAGCGTAATAGCGCCAGCCGTGGCGCACGCCATGCACATTATGGAAGGGTTTTTGCCCAAAGAACAGGCGCTTCTTTGGGGGGCTGCCGTGATCCCATTTTTGGCGGCAGGGATAAGGCGCATCCGCGGCCTGCTGGCCGCACATCCTGAACGCAAGATGATTTTGGGACTGGCCGCCGCCTTTATTTTCGTATTATCAGCGCTCAAGATTCCCTCCGTTACCGGCTCGAGTTCGCATCCGACCGGGGTAGGACTGAGCGCTGTCCTCTTTGGTCCGGCCGTGTCGTCGGTACTAAGCGGCATTGTCCTCATCTTTCAAGCGCTGCTTTTGGCCCATGGCGGCCTTACCACCTGGGGGGCCAATACTTTTTCCATGGGCATCGCCGGCGCCTTTGTGGCCTGGGGCATTTTTAAAATAGCCTGCCGGGTGGGTTTGTCCGAAAAAATAGCCATTTTCTTAGCGGCAATGTTAGGCGACTGGGCTACCTACCTAGTAACGGCTGGGCAGTTGGCCTTGGCCTTTCCCGACGCGGTCGGCGGTGTTTGGGCCGCTTATGCGAAATTTCTCGGCATTTTTGCCCTTACCCAGCTGCCGTTAGCGGTGAGTGAGGGGATATTGAGCGTGGTTGTCTATAACACGCTTACCCGGTACGCCGCATTGGGCATGATTGATTTATGGTGGAACGAGCGGAGGAATCACGCATGAGAACTAGACAAAACGCCATCCTTGTAGCATTGGCGATTATTCTCGCCGTTTGGCCGCTGGTCTTCCAGCAAAATGCCGATTTCGGCGGTGCCGATGACAAAGTAAAGGATGTTATTGCTGGTATTCGCCCCGATTATCAGCCCTGGTTTACGAACTTGTGGGAACCGCCGTCAGCGGAAGTGGAAAGTTTCCTGTTTGCGGTGCAGGCCGCGCTGGGCGCCGGAATTATCGGCTACTTTTTCGGTTACCAGCGGGGAAAGGCGGGTAGGAAGTATGAGGTATGAGGTATGAGGTATGAAGTATGAGGTATGAAGTGGGAAGATAGTGATATATTGTGATAGTATTGCAGCTTGATTATTTTGCCTACAATAACCGCTTAAACCATGTCAGCATCGGCGAAAAGCTGCTGCTGGGCGGGGGCGCGCTTGGCCTGGCGCTGGTCTTGCCCCGGCCGGCGACATTGCTGGCGATCATCGTCCTTATGCACGGGGTTATGCTTTATGCCAAAATCCCTCCCAGCTATTTGCTGAGATTATGGTTGGCCCCGCTGGCCTTTTTGACCGTAAGTTTACTGACTGTGGTGGCAAGTGTGAGCACTAAGCCGTTTCCTGCTCTTTGGGCTGTAAAGGTTGGCGCTTATTATGCCGGTATTACCGCCGAAGGCATTGCTGCTGGCGCCCTACTGCTTCTGCGCAGTTTGGCGGCAGTGTCCTGTCTTTTTATGCTGGCGACAACCACGCCGGTAGGTCATATCGTCGCTTATCTGTCCCGGTTTCCTGGCATTAGGGTGGTTGCCGAAATTGCCTTGCTTGCCTATCGATTTATCTTTGTTGTCCTGGCTACGGCTGGCCAGATTTTCACCGCTCAACAATCCCGGCTTGGCTATGCCAATCCGCGGCGGGCTTTAGCGGCGCTCAGCCTGCTCGCCGCTAGCATTGGCCGCAAATCGTTCATTATGGCCGGCCAGCTGCATATCGCGCTGTTGGCCCGGAACTACCATGACCGGCTGGTGTTTCGCCAGCCGACGCTGCAGGTAAGCTTGGTACGCTTGACCGGCATTGCGGCGGTTTTGGCGGGAATAGCTGCAGCGGCATTTATTTAACATGACGAGGAAAACTTATGTCACAGCAACCAATTTTGGAACTGAAAAATATATCCTTTGGTTATCGCAAAGACAAACTGGTTTTGCGCGGCGTCAGCCTGACTATTCCAGCCGGCGCGCGCATTGCCCTAGTCGGGCCTAATGGCGCCGGCAAGTCTACTTTGTTTTTACATCTTAACGGCATTCTGCATCCTTTGTCCGGACAACTATTGTTTAAGGGCGAGCCTTACCGGTATTCCCGTGCGTTTACGACTTATCTGCGCCAAAAGATCGGGCTGGTGTTCCAGGATCAGGACACGCAGCTTTTTGCCGGCAGTGTTTTCGATGATGTGCTGTTTGGGCCGATGAATCTGGGCTTATCCCGGGGCGAAGCCGAGCGGCGGGCCGCCGCGGCGTTAGC
>NZ_AAWL01000046.1:2500-3648 GCF_000169155.1 Thermosinus carboxydivorans Nor1 | reverse complement strand
CCTATACGTCAGCTTTCGCTTTAGCAGGCACCTGTGTTTGTGGTAAACAGTCGCTTGGGCCTCTCCTCTGCGACCCACTCCCGCTCCGGCCGCTTCCTGCCTTCACGGGCTTGGGCTCCCCTTCTCCCGAAGTTACGGGGACATTTTGTCGAGTTCCTTAACGAGGGTTCTCCCGCGCACCTTAGGATCCTCTCCCCGCCTACCTGTGTCGGTTTCCGGTACGGGCGCCCTCCGTCTCGCTAGAAGCTTTTCTCGGCAGTCTGGCCCAGGCAACTTCGCCAAGGGTCTCCCCTCAGCTCCCCTTCACCTCTCAGGCTCTCGCAGTGCGGATTTGCCTGCACTGCACCCTACCGGCTTAGACGCGACTTTCCATCCTCGCGCTTGCCTTACCTCCTGCGTCACTCCTTCGCTCAAACGACTTCGGGCGGTACGGGAATGTTTACCCGTTGTCCATCGCCTACGCTTATCCGCCTCGGCTTAGGTCCCGACTTACCCTGAGTCGACGATCGTTGCTCAGGAACCCTTAGGCTTTCGGTGGACAGGATTCTCACCTGTCTTTTCGCTACTCATACCGGCATTCTCACTTCTTACCAGTCCAGCTCCCCTTCCAGAAAACCTTCTACCCGGTAAGAACGCTCCCCTACCGACTGAGAGGTGAGATGCACCTCTCAATCCCATAGCTTCGGTTCCGTGCTTTAGCCCCGGACATCTTCGGCGCAGCGCCACTCGACCAGTGAGCTATTACGCACTCTTTGAATGATGGCTGCTTCTAAGCCAACATCCTGGTTGTTTTTGTAGCGCCACATCCTTTGCCACTTAGCACGGCATTCGGGACCTTAGCTGATGGTCTGGGCTGTTTCCCTCTTGACTACGGATCTTATCACTCGTAGTCTGACTCCCAAGCTCTAAATGCAGCCATTCGCAGTTTGACAAGGTTCGGTAACCTTACGGCCCCTAGCCCTATCAGTGCTCTACCGCCTGCACTCACCACTTGAGGCTAGCCCTAAAGCTATTTCGGGGAGAACCAGCTATCTCCGCGTTCGATTGGCATTTCACCCCTATCCACAACTCATCCGAGGACTTTTCAACGCCCACCGGTTCGGGCCTCCACGCATTGTTACCTGCGCTTCACCCTGGCCATGGATAGA
>NZ_AAWL01000045.1:2500-3977 GCF_000169155.1 Thermosinus carboxydivorans Nor1 | reverse complement strand
ACCTGTGTTTGTGGTAACAGTCGCTTGGGCCTCTCCTCTGCGATCCACTCCCGCTCCGGCCGCTTCCTGCCTTCACGGGCTTGGGCTCCCCTTCTCCCGAAGTTACGGGGACATTTTGCCGAGTTCCTTAACGAGGGTTCTCCCGCGCACCTTAGGATCCTCTCCCCGCCTACCTGTGTCGGTTTCCGGTACGGGCGCCCTCCGTCTCGCTAGAAGCTTTTCTCGGCAGTCTGGCCCAGACAACTTCGCCAAGGGTCTCCCCTCAGCTCCCCTTCACCTCTCAGGCTCTCGCAGTGCGGATTTGCCTGCACTGCACCCTACCGGCTTAGACGCGACTTTCCATCCTCGCGCTTGCCCTACCTCCTGCGTCACTCCTTCGCTCAAACGACTTCGGGCGGTACGGGAATGTTTACCCGTTGTCCATCGCCTACGCTTCTCCGCCTCGGCTTAGGTCCCGACTTACCCTGAGTCGACGATCGTTGCTCAGGAACCCTTAGGCTTTCGGTGGACAGGATTCTCACCTGTCTTTTCGCTACTCATACCGGCATTCTCACTTCTTACCAGTCCAGCTTACCTCCCAGTAAACCTTCTACCCAGTAAGAACGCTCCCCTACCGACTGAGAGGTGAGATGCACCTCTCAATCCCATAGCTTCGGTTCCGTGCTTTAGCCCCGGACATCTTCGGCGCAGCGCCACTCGACCAGTGAGCTATTACGCACTCTTTGAATGATGGCTGCTTCTAAGCCAACATCCTGGTTGTTTTTGTAGCGCCACATCCTTTGCCACTTAGCACGGCATTCGGGACCTTAGCTGATGGTCTGGGCTGTTTCCCTCTTGACTACGGATCTTATCACTCGTAGTCTGACTCCCAAGCTCTAAATGCAGCCATTCGCAGTTTGACAAGGTTCGGTAACCTTACGGCCCCTAGCCCTATCAGTGCTCTACCGCCTGCACTCACCACTTGAGGCTAGCCCTAAAGCTATTTCGGGGAGAACCAGCTATCTCCGCGTTCGTTTGGCATTTCACCCCTATCCACAACTCATCCGAGGACTTTTCAACGCCCACCGGTTCGGGCCTCCACGCATTGTTACCTGCGCTTCACCCTGGCCATGGATAGATCACTGCGGTTTCGGGTCTACAACAGCCAACTTCTCGCCCTCTTCAGACTCGCTTTCGCTTCGGCTCCGCATTTTCTGCTTAACCTCGCTGGCTGCTGTAACTCGCCGGTTCATTCTTCAATAGGCACGCCGTCGACTGCTTATCAGTCTCCGACTGCTTGTAGACATACGGTTTCAGGTCCTCTTTCACTCCCCTCCCGGGGTGCTTTTCACCTTTCCCTCTCGGTACTATGCGCTATCGGTCGCCAAGGAGTATTTTGCCTTGGAGGGTGGTCCCCCCTGCTTCCCACAGGACTCCTCGTATCCCGTGGTACTCTGGATCCCAACCGGCTGGCTCCGCCTTTCGCCTACAGGGCTTT
>NZ_AAWL01000044.1 GCF_000169155.1 Thermosinus carboxydivorans Nor1 | reverse complement strand
CCGATTCCGTTAATTTAGCTATGGCTTCGCTCATTCGGGTCATCCGTACTCTTCAGGAGCAAATCAAATCCCTTAACAAGGCTATCGAAGACCATCTGGCGACTATTCCCCAGACCCTTGATACAGTTCCGGGCATTGGCCCAATCTTTGCCGCCGGTATTTTGGCCGAAATTGGCGATATCAACCAATTTAAAAATCATCGCCAATTAGCTAAATTTGCCGGTCTTGCTTGGACTGAGCATCAATCAGGCAACTTTACGGCAGCCCAATCAAGGCTTATTCTTTCCGGCAACCGCTATCTGAGGTATTATTTGATGGAAGCGGCAAACAGTGTCAGGGTGCACGACCCTGTTTTCGCCCGGTATTACGCTCAGAAGCTGGCCGAGCCTAAAACCTTTGCCACAAAACGTGCCCTTGCGCTTACAGCCCGTAAACTGGTACGGTTGGTCGATTCTCTGCTGCGTACCAACCGAATTTATAAACCAGAAGGGGGAGTCTGACATAACCGATTAAAAAGACCATTTTTCTTTGTCCACCAGTTACCATATATTACCATCTTGATGTGGATATTGGTGGGTCTAGTTAAGGTTTGCCTTTTTTCGGTTCACCACCTTAGGTAGCAGCAATACATAGTTTTTTATGTTAAATTAGCCTCTTGACATCGTACCGCTGCTCTTTCTGCATAAAATCAGGCGCGGCAATAGGCATCAGAATAAACAACACTAATGGGCTTGCCTTCAGCGTCATAAAGATGGGTAGCACAGGCCAGACAAGGATCAAAAGAATGTATTACCTTAAGAATCTCAAGGGGTTTTTCGGCAACCTTCACCCGGGTGTCGATCATGGCTGACTCGTAAGCACCATACCCGGCCTTGCCGTCACGGGGACAAGCGTTCCAGGTCGACGGAACGATGGCCTGGTAATTGGCGATCTTAGTGTCACGGATGATTACCCAGTGGCCCAAGGCGCCACGCGGCGGCTCGTGAATTCCTACACCTTTCGCTTCCTTCGGCCAACTGGCGGGGTTAAACTTAATCATATTGGCCACCGTGGTGTCGCCGGCCCGAATGTTTTTCATCAGCTTGTCAAAGTAATATTTGGCCAAATAAGCCATGACCTGAGCTTCAAGGCCTCGGCAGGCCGTCCGCCCCACCATTGTGGGCATCCATTTTTCCGGCGGCAAGCCGAAGACCTGCGACACAGCATCTACCTGGTCGACCATCATCTTTTCCACCCAAGTGGGCTGCATTATCCCCTTCTTTACTTTGGTATAAACGATAATGTACCGGGCTAGCGGCCCAACCTCGGCAGTCTTACCCTGCCATTTCGGTGTTTTAACCCACGAATATTTACCGTTCTCGTCCAGATACTTCCAATTAGTTTTGGTGCCATCCTTAGGTCCGATAAAATTAGGCTGGGTAACGCCGTCCCAGGGATGCAAATCGCCCGACTGAGAATAGGTATACCATGCATGCCCAACCCCTTCGGTTAAAACATTGGGATCAAGCAGATCTTTGGCTTCCAGGTTGTGATACACGGCGGCGGCCAAACCAGTGCCAAAGTTTTCCACCGCGCCATTGCAGCGAAGCAGGAGGTTCTGGTGGAAATCGCCGTTGGCAATGCCGGAATAACGGTCATCCGGATAATCGCCGTACCCCAGCACTCGCTGTTTCGCCAGTCCTCCGCCATCAACATAACCTTTCTTAACATATATATCACCGATGGCTAAAAGGTCGGGCAGATAAAAATAATTTACTGCATTGATCCCAAGGTTGATCGAAGTATCCACGATACCAAGGCGCTCACTGTTGACAGGCGCATTCATGTCATTAAGCGAAATGGAGCAGGTCATGCCGCCGACCACATAATGCGGGTGAGGGTTTTTGCCGCCAAAGACGAGATGCGAGTCCACCAGTTCGCGCTGCCGGTCGAGCATGTTAAGGTAATGGGCAATGCCGAGCAAATGAACTTCCGGCGGCAGCAGCCCATAATCGGGATGATCCCACCAGTGGGCGGCAAAAATACCAAGCTGCCCGCTGTCCACAATGCGTTTGACTTTATTTTGGAGCTCCCGGAAATAGGCAGACGCAGCCTTAGGAAAGTCATGGGGGTAGGCGCTGGTGTCGAATTCCACCGGCCCGGCTAAAGGGAGACGGTATTTCTCCAGGATGACGTTTTGCAATGACGCGGTGGCCGCAGGATCAGCCTTCAGCGCTTCCACCGGGCTGACCCAGTCAAGAGCATGAAGGTGGTAGAAATGAATAATATGGTCCTGAACCATTTGCTGAGCGGCAATAATGTTGCGGATATAGTTGGCGTTGCGGGGAATTTCGATGTTCAGAGCGTCCTCGACGGCGCGGACGGAGGCAAGGGCGTGAACGGTGGTACAAACGCCGCAGAAACGTTGGGCAAAAAGCCAGGCGTCCCGCGGGTCGCGGTCGCGCAGAACAAGTTCAAGACCGCGCCAGGCCGTCCCGCTGGATAGGGCGTCCTGAACCTTGCCACTTGTTTCGTCAACCACCACTTCTACGCGCAAATGCCCTTCAATACGGTTCATCGGATCAACAACAATGCGCTTCATGTTCCATTCCTTTCTTGCCTATCATTCGCGGTTCTCATTCCCTTCTTGGTCCCGGTGCCAGCGGTGCTGGGCCACCGACAGCAGACCGTGCGCCACCACGCCGGCAAGAGTGGCGCCGGCGGCTACCGCGCCGACTTTATCGGCGTTGGCAATAGTATTAGGCAGCGGAATATTGGGCAGCCGCTGATGGAAGGGGTCATTGTCCCAAAAATCATTGGCCGCACAGGCCACACAGGGCGAGCCGGCCTGGATAGGGTAAGAAAGACCATTCCACCACCGCAAGTTGCCACAGGAATTGTATGCTACCGGTCCCCGGCATCCCACCTTATACAGACACCAGCCGGCCTTACTGCCCATGTCGTCGAAGGTTTCGACAAACATGCCCGAATCGAAAAAAGCGCGCCGATAACATGTGTCATGGATGCGGTTGCCGAAAAACATCTTGGGCCGCCCGTGGCTGTCGAGCGGCGGCACCCCGAACAGAGCCACATGATAAATAGTACCGGCAATAGTCTCCGGCATGGGCGGACAGCCAGGCACTTTGATAATGGTCTTGCCTTTAATAACATCACTAACGGCAACTGACCGGGTGGGATTGGGTTTAGCAGTCTGGATGCCGCCCCAGGCCGCACATGTTCCCACCTCAATAATCGCCGCCGCACCGGCGGCGGTGGCGCGTAATTTTTCGACAATGGGTTTGCCGCCGACGACGCAGCTAATACCATCGTCACCTAGTGGAACCGCCCCTTCAAAGAGAAGCAGATACTTGCCAGGATATTTGGCCACGATTTCATCGTGGTGACGCTCCAGCGCTTCCCCGGCGGCGGCGCCCAGCACCTCCATATCCTCTAAGGCCACGAGATTGAGCACAATGTCCGAGGCCAACGGCTTCTGCGCGCGGATAAAGGCCTCATCACACCCAGTACATTCGTGGCCGTGAAGCCAGATGACAAGCGGCAGCGGTTTGCGTTCCGCGGCGACCACCACTTCCGGCATCATGGACGGCGCCAAACCCATCATACCGGTAAGGGCCACACAGGTTTTGAGAAAAGAGCGCCGGCTGAAACTGCGTTTCTGAAATAAGTCCCATAGTGTACTTGTAAATTCCATACCTGCACCTCTTCTAACGCAAAATTGGAAAGGAATCGCTGCTAAAAACTTGCGATTCCTCTATGTCATACATTACAGCGTATTGGTCCCCGCTGCCCGGTTAGCTGCTTCGATTGCCAAGTTGGCAAAATCGATGGCCTGGCCAAGCGTATTAAGTTCTTGCACCGAGTTATGGAATCCCATGCTGTTTGCGGCTGCCACATAATCCCAATACCACTGCGCTTTACGTACCAATTCCCGGGCGTTGGCTAACTCGGTCTGGTTGACATTAGCTGTTTCGCTCGCTTTTTTAATCGCTGTATGGGCGCGGGAAACTTTTTGTTCAGCCAGGTGCTGCAGTTGCCAGACATTGTCTTGAATAGTCTTTACCCGTTCAAAGAGCCACTCCGGTCCTTCGTTATGACAGGTGCTGCAAGCTTCGTTTAAATGTTTGAGCGGGCTTGTAACCCAGTGAGATGTGTACTTGCGTCCCTGCTGACGCATATACGGCATATGACAGTCGGCGCAGGAAACGCCAGCCTTGCCGTGAGTGCCGTTTTGCCACTCTTCGAAATCAGGATGCTGCGCCTTGAGCATGGGCGCTTTTGAATCGGCATGCTGCCAGTCTTGGGTGAAGTTATTGGGGTTGGCGCTGTAATACTCGTACATGGCCGAGGGCGTCAAGCCTTTATCCCAAGGAAACACGACCTGAAAAGTGCCGGGAACAAAATAATACTCGGCATGACATTGGCCGCAGACGTAGCTGCGCATTTCTTCGCGGCTGGCCTTGGTGACATCGATGCCGCGCCGCGCCTGACCTTCAATGAAAGCCGGATTAATAACCCGCAAGGCCATCGTTTCCGGATTATGGCAGTTTCCACAGCTTACGGGATGCTGGGACCTATCGAGGAGTTCCGAGAGAGGGCGCTGGGTATAACCCCAGCCCATTTCTTTGTAAAACTGTTCAATCTGCGGGGTCTTGCAAGTTATACAGGAGCCTTTGCTGGTGGGGCCAATGCGGTGTGATGTGCGCAGGTCTTCAAGGGAGTACGGATGGCCGCGGTCTTCGGTATAGTCCTTTTCAAAAGGGTAGCCTTTGAAGTTATGGGGCAATGCCGTTTGTTTTACTGACTTCTGCTCTTTAACACTGCCGCCGTAGCCGGTAGGCGAAGGAGCCATTTCTTTGTTTTTCAGCCAGGTCTGATATTCTAGACCATAATACTTCCCCCAAACAGCGGGGTCGTATTCGCCTTGCGGTATCGGCGTAAGCTTTACCGTGGCCGGGGGTTTAGCGCCCCATACTCTAAAGACAATAAAGCCAAAAAACAGCACGGTGATGGCTAAAAAAACCGCGAGAAATTTTTGCGCTCTACTCAACGGGAACTCCTCCTTTAACTGCGATGTTGCCGCCATGAACTAAGCCGCGGTGACATTTAATGCAGCTTTGGTTGCCAATCGCCAGCGGCGTGTTTTCTACCGTCGTTGCATGGCAGCGCAGGCAGTTTTTATCCACAATTCCTTTGGCCATCGGCGTTACCTTGATATTTTCGGGGTAGACCCCCCATGTCGTTAGCACGACACCAACAAAGAATGAAAACCAGGTGCATATGTAGAATAATTTTTTTGCGGCTGGCGAAGAGAGGTCGATAGCTTGCTAGTGCTTCGAGCCTGAAGGGTAGACTGAACCCCAGTTACCTGGTGCACCACAAATTGTTGCTCCTACATTTAGGAAGCACGCGGAGTAGATTACTCGTACAAGGGTTACTGCACCAGTCGCAAAATAAGGCCGCAGAGGGGATCTTCTCATGAAACAAGTAATCCGCATTGTCCATGAACGCTGTTGTGGTATGGATGTTCACAAGAAGATTATCGTTGCCTGCGTTATCACACCTGACAACAAAGAAATTCGAACATTTGGCACTATGACGGACGACTTGCATGAATTAGTAAGCTGGCTTCAAAGTCACGGCTGTAGTCATGTAGCTATGGAAAGCACGGGAGTTTACTGGAAACCAATTTACAATCTTTTAGAACATACGGGAATTGAGATTTTGGTAGTCAATGCACAACACATAAAAGCAGTTCCGGGACGCAAGACAGATGTTAAAGATGCAGAGTGGATAGCTGAGTTACTACGGCATGGGTTACTGCAGGGCAGTTATATTCCAAGTCGTGAGCAGAGGGAATTACGGGAATTAGTAAGATATCGTCGGAG
>NZ_AAWL01000043.1 GCF_000169155.1 Thermosinus carboxydivorans Nor1 | reverse complement strand
CTCTTGGTTACCATCAAAAAATGAATGCTATCCATGCAACTAAAACATATTGAAACGCTAGATGAAAGTATTAAAGAATTGGATAAAGAAATAGCAGACCGTATGCGCCCTTTTGAAGAAGCCTTGGAGCTATTAGACACCATACCCGGTGTTAATCGGCGCAATGCAGAAGAAATCATTGCTGAGATTGGAGTAGATATGAGTCGCTTCCCATCCGCGGAGCATCTTTCATCTTGGTCAGGAATGGCTCCAGGGCATAACGAAAGCGCTGATAAGCGAAAATCAGGAAAAACCCGTAAAGGAAACCAACATCTGCGAACAACACTTGTACAATCAGCTCGCTCTGCCGCCCGCCAAAAAGATACTTATCTTGCGTCTCAATACCGTAGAATCTGTTCCCGTCGTGGTTCTAACCGTGCTGCAGTAGCTGTAGGACATAGCATTTTAATAATTGCCTATCATATTCTCAAGAAAAAACAGCCGTACATTGAATTAGGTGCCAACTACTTTGAACAGCGAAGTAAAGATGCTGCAATAAAAAGAGCACTTCAACTTTTACAAAACGCAGGAATTGAAATAAACCTTGAAAATATAGTTGCTTAAGATCAGTTTAAAAGTAAATCCTTCTTTACAAATGCCTACTATAAAAAACCTATAGAGTAGGCCTTGGGATCTCTTTGTCTCTATTCGAAGTAGTTGACATAAATTTTTGAAGTGAGTTTTCGGAGTAGTCGCGCAACACTTCGTGGTATGTATGGCGAATACCGTTTTCGGCCTTTACATAAAGTTTGGCCCCAAGCGCTTCCTGGGGCAAATGACAGTCACCACAGGTAAACTGCTTATGGTTTGACTCCTTCCAGGTGGAATATACCCATTGCATAGAATGACAACTGCCGCAAAACGAAGCTTTATCGGCATAGGCCAGGCCCGCCCCCGCTATCAGAAAGGCTACTGCCGCGCCAGCAAAACCGAGTAGTACAAACTTTAAGCTGTTGCCGGCAAAAAACCGATTTTCCCCCACAAGCACCCTCCTTTATCGTTTAAATTTTCCTGCAGTTTGGTCTTAGTATGCGCCGCTCAATCCAAAATCTTGTATATTTACCTGGCAGCCGGTGCTTTTTCGCCCAGGCCCAGCTTGTACCGGCAACAATAGTGATCGCGCCGAGCCATACCAGACTGACAAGCGGTTTATGACTGACCTCTGCTTGCAGCGGCGCGGTCCGGATATTTTTAACCACCAGGCCGATCTTACCAGTTCCAGGGTAGACGGCGGCCAGCGTAATTTCATAATCACTAAATACATAGGCTGGTTTGGGCGTGATCACTTGCGGAGAATAGACAAGTTCCGGCGCCGCTTGTTCGGTCTGGCCGTTTCGCGTTGCCTCGACCTGAGCCCGGATATTCATATTTCCTGTTCCCATCTCGCCATCCAGGTAAAGACGGAGATATTTCACGGTTAAGTCTTCAAAGACTACTACTTCATTCCTGGCAAGCTGAGCTTCTTTCCCTTCTTCCGCACCGCCGTTAGCCGCAGGAACGATATAGATGTCGGCTGCTAATCCCCGATAAATGGCAGGTTCCCGGGCTGCTTCCCGCCCGTGAGCATCATACCTTGTCGTGGCGTCCAGCCTGGCGCGGTCGCCGTCAGTGGCAAACTTATAGACCATTATTTTCGCCTCTGGACTGCCCTCCCGTCCAAGATAGCAAAGCTCCTTACCAAAAATTCGGATCGCTTCACCGGGACGGAAGAAAATTTGTTCCGACCGGCTAAAAACCGCTGACGCCAATATACCGGCTATGAGCAGCGCTACCCCGGTATGAGCAAGCGCGGCGGGACAACTAGAGCCGCGGCCGACAGCCGCCACCATATTTACTGCGGCTGCGGCTGCGGCTAAACCCATTCCCACTAACGACGGCGACAGGTTCCAGCCATAATAAATGCCCAAGATAACTACCGTCATGCCGGCAGCAAGAGCCAGCCACCATTGCCGTTTACGGGCAGCGGCTTCGCCCTGGACGGCAATAGCAAGGAAAAAAGCGATTAAAAGAGCCAGCGGCAGCGTTCCCTTATTGTAATAGTCAGTATGAACATTCTGCGCTTGGCCCAGAGCCCAAGTAAATACAGGAACTGACATGCCGACAAAAACGAGAAAAGCCAGAGCGCTAAGCGTCCCTGCCGCAGCGATTAAGGCAAAAGCAGAGCCGCGCTGTCCGACTGAATGCCCGCCAGGCAAACGGGGCCAACGCCAAATCAGGAGCAAGAAACTTGCGGCAAAAAGGAGCAAAAGATAAAAACCCAGGAGCCCGCCCACCCCTTCTTCGCCGAAGGAATGGGTGGAAAAATCGCGGAGTATGCCGCTCCGGGTAATAAAGGCGCCGTAAAACACCAAAAGATACATCGTGATCACGGCAAAGTAAGCAGCGCCAACGGCAACAGTCTTCCGCCGGGCAAGAGAAAGCAAATGTACCGCCACTCCGGCTGCCAACCAGGGGACAAGCGAAGCATTTTCGACAGGATCCCAGCCCCAATACCCACCCCATCCCAAAACTTTATACGCCCAAAAGCTGCCGATAAAAATGCCACTACCGAGAAAAATCCAAGCTAGCAGAAGCCAACCAGGTGCTTTTTCACGCCACGCTTGGTGATTGTTGCTAAGCAGACTCTCAATGGTCAGGACGTAAGGAACGGCCAAACCAGCATAACCGATAAAGATCAAAGGGGGATGGATCGCCATCCATGGATCCTGCAGCAGTGGATTGAGGCCCCAACCGTCGGTTTGACTTTCCGGCAGCAGCATAAATGGGTTTTTCACCAGGATTAGGCTAAGCAGCAGGACCTGCAACAACGAAAAGACCCCGAGGGCTCTGCCGGAAACTTGCCGCCTTATCATTGCCAGGCCAAATAGGCTGTGCAAAAGCGCCCACAACAGCAAGGAGCCTTCCTGACCGGCCCAAAAAGCGGAAAACTTATAAAGAAGCGGCAGATTGCGTGATGAATAGGCGAAAATATAAGCAAACTCAAACCGCTCGGTAAAAATCAGGTACAAAAGCCATAAAGCGGCGGCGGTGATGCACAGTGCCGCCGCATAGTACAAATGACGCCCGCGTCGTGCGCCCTGCGGACGGAAAAACAGCCCGGCGGCCAACAGTGAAGCGATAAAAGCCAAAATAATCAATAAATATCCAGCCATTTTTTCCTCCTAGTTGCTCGGTTTTCCATATGAACTATTCTTTTGGGTTCAGATGCCTTTTATACATAAAAAATAAAAGTCCCGGTCTTCAAGACCGGGATAAGCGCAAAACCCTAATAAAGTTTATCCAAAATTGACGCATCGGTGGAAAAAGCATGCTCGGGTGCGGGAAAACGACCCTGCGCCACTTCCTCCATATATTGTCTTACAGCCCCCTTCATCAGCTCGCCCAAACAGGCATACTGCTTCACAAACTTCGGCTTAAACGCCCCATACATACCTAGCATGTCCTGGTATACAAGGATTTGCCCATCGCAACCGCCGCCGGCGCCAATGCCAATGGTCGGAATAGTTAGCCGCTCGCTAACCAGCTTAGCGACAGCCTCAGGAATACATTCCAGAACAAGGGCAAACGCCCCCGCTTCCTCCAGGCGCAGCGCGTCGTCGAGAATTTGTCGCGCTGCATCGCTAGTCTTACCCTGGACTTTGAAGCCGCCGAACTTGTGAACAGACTGCGGCGTCAGCCCAAGATGGCCCATGACGGGAATTTCCGCCCGCACAATGGCCGTAACCTTGTCAGCAATGGCGGCGCCTCCCTCCAGCTTCACAGCCTGGGCCCCACCTTCTTTAATCAGCCTGCCGGCATTAGCCACCGCCTCAGCCGTGCTGACATGGTAGGACAGAAACGGCATGTCAGCAACAACTAACGCCTGGCTGGTTCCGCGAACAACCGCCTTGGTATGGTGAAGCATGTCCTCCATGGTTACAGGCAGGGTATTCTCATATCCGAGCATAACCATCCCCAAGGAATCGCCAACTAATAGGCCATGAATTCCTGCCTCATCGAAAAGCTTGGCCGTGGAATAATCATAGGCCGTAAGCATGGCAATTTTCTGACGGGCATTCTTCATGGCCTGAAAGGTGGAAACCGTGATTTTAGTTGTCCTGTTCATACTAATCCCTCTTAAAACCAGTAGTGCAGTTCGCCAAGGATACTGCCTACCCCCATTGTAACAAATTGGTCCGGCGCCGGACAAGCGCAGGACCGCTTTTTTTTTTACCACAAAACCTGATTGCGTTTTTTCAGCATACACTCCAAGCACATCGTCTGCGAGCCGATTGGCTGGTAGATTTGGCCGCAAGCTGTACAGCGCGGCAAAAACGCGGTGGCAACTTTGTGCTTAGCCAGTTTATTCGCCCATGTCAAGCTGAGAGCTTGCTGCGGACAGTGGACAAGACAAACGGAACAACTGGTGCACGCCATCGGGTCATGATATATGTCAATCGCGGCGCCGCCCTCATCCTGAATCGTAATCGCTTTGTTCGGGCAAAACTTGGCGCATGAGCCGCAGCCATGGCAAGCGTCGCTGACCGTCAAGCTGCGAAAGACCTGCTGCGACGGTATGTCGATAACTTTACGGGTCATGTATTTATGAAACATTTCCTGCCGCGGCAACCGTTCAGCACACACTGAGCCGGCAATTGCCGCTTGGCGCACCGCCTCAACGGTGGCGCCAAACAGTTCCGAAAAGAAGGCGCGCCGCGAAATGGGCTTGGCTTTAGGCTTCACATGAGCGACTACGGCCCCTGCCTGCACTGGCGGCATGCCGTAGGCAGCAAGTAAAGCATTAGCCTGAGACAACGCTTTTTGCAGATGGGCTTGTATCCCCTTTTTGCAGTCCTCGCAAGCACGGTCATCAACATACACGCGCCGCTCCCCGCCCGTACCACAGGCGGTCAAAGCTAAAAGCAGCCGAGCATCAATAAAGCCAAGACAAGGCCATGGACTTTCCGCGTCTTGACGCCGGCAACTTAAAACAACGGGTGTCGAAGGATCGGCAAACAGCTTCGATAAAGCATGCGGAGTAAAGTTTTCTCCCATAACAGCCTCGGACGGGCAAACAGCCAAGCAAAGCCCGCACTCTGTGCAACATTTGTTGTTTATCGCCAATTCTTCGTTAATACAGCCATTCGGACAAATCTTCCGGCATAGATCACACTGCATTTTTTTGTAATTATCGTTCAAACACAACTCCCGGTTAATTTGGATGGGAGCCGACATGTCGTTACCTCCTGGAAAGATAAGAATGCCGCTCTTCCGCGTCCATATTTAACAGAAAAGCGGCATACCAATCATTTGCTCTGCTCTTTGTTGGCAGGGGTATCGAGCGATACAGCTTTCTGTACTTCTTCCGTTACATCGCTGGTGGCAGACTTGAATTCTTTGATGCTCTTACCAAAAGCCCGGCCAATTTCCGGCAGTTTGGACGGTCCAAAAACAACCAGAGCAATAATCAAGATGACACAAAGACAAAAAAATCGCCATAAATTCAAAAATAAAAAGGCGCAACCTTCAGTTACGCCTTTCCCAGTTCTCCCAATAAGCGATTTTTAATTTTATAACCTATTGCCGTGATTTCGGGAGCTTGCTAAATACGCTTACCCCTGAAAAATCAGCAGAAATTACTGCCGGGTCTAAGGCATGAATCCTAAAAATCGGCAAAAATTCAGTTCCTGCCTGATTATTTCCTCATCTCCGTAGGTACCTTGTTGGCCACTGCAAAAACCCTGGTAACTCCCAGGTCCTGAGCCAGAGTTACTATCGCTTGTGCTGTCGGAAAACTCCGTTTACCGGGTTCAACTCCAACCCTGGGTAAGCTAGGCATAATACACTGGGTATCTACTACTATGGCTTCTACCACACCTATAACAATCGGCATTTCTTGACCGGAGAAGGCGGTATCACGACACATTGCATAAAAAAAGAGCGAAATAATATTTTCGCTCCCAAATTAAAAACCTGAAGATATCTCCTGTAATCTTTTTAAGTCTTTAATTAAAATTGTTCGCCGATTCACTTTTTCTAAAATACCCATTTTTTTTAAATCATTTAAAAGGACTGAAACCGTTTGCCGGGTAGACCCCCCATGTCGTTAGCACGACACCAACAAAGAATGAAAACCAGGTGCATATGTAGAATAATTTTTTTGCGGCTGGCGAAGAGAGGTCGATAGCTTGCTAGTGCTTCGAGCCTGAAGGGTAGACTGAACCCCAGTTACCTGGTGCACCACAAATTGTTGCTCCTACATTTAGGAAGCACGCGGAGTAGATTACTCGTACAAGGGTTACTGCACCAGTCGCAAAATAAGGCCGCAGAGGGGATCTTCTCATGAAACAAGTAATCCGCATTGTCCATGAACGCTGTTGTGGTATGGATGTTCACAAGAAGATTATCGTTGCCTGCGTTATCACACCTGACAACAAAGAAATTCGAACATTTGGCACTATGACGGACGACTTGCATGAATTAGTAAGCTGGCTTCAAAGTCACGGCTGTAGTCATGTAGCTATGGAAAGCACGGGAGTTTACTGGAAACCAATTTACAATCTTTTAGAACATACGGGAATTGAGATTTTGGTAGTCAATGCACAACACATAAAAGCAGTTCCGGGACGCAAGACAGATGTTAAAGATGCAGAGTGGATAGCTGAGTTACTACGGCATGGGTTACTGCA
>NZ_AAWL01000042.1 GCF_000169155.1 Thermosinus carboxydivorans Nor1 | reverse complement strand
AGCCGCATATGAGCGCCAAGCACAAGCCATTATCCCTCTCAATCGCCGGAAAGAAAAATTACCGCCCGAAGGAATGGACGAAAATCGTACTCCAACATGCTCCATGGGTTATCCGATGGTTTACTGGGGGTGTGAAAGAGAAAAAGGAATATTAAAGTTTCGGTGTCCCCATGTATGTGGCAAAGTTAATTGTCCTAACGGGAGTGCATGGTGTTCACCGTCTAACTATGGCCTGGTTATAAAGAAAAAAGTTGAAGATGATCCGCGCAGCTTCTGTACTCCTCATCGTGGCACACGGGAATGGGAAAAACTTTATGCGGAGCGAACATCGGTAGAACGAGCATTTTCCCGATTGAAGGAGCAGCTTGGAGCAAACACGGTTCGTGTACAGGGAATTAAAAAGGTTACAGCACATCTAATGCTTTGCTGCATTGCTTTACTGGCAGGAACAATAGCGGTTAATCGCCAGATACATCAGCAAAAAGCAGCCTAATTATTGTTTTTCATCTTACTTTTTACAGAATTAGCCCACCATAGGGATAGGTCTACCCTTTTTTAGGATGATATTGGAGCATTTTTGTTAAAAATTGGCTAATTACACTAATAGCTCTTGAATTTGACATCAAAATTGCTTAAAGACATCTCTTTGTGGATAACTTGCGATTGAATTATGCAAAACTCTCAAACATATTAATATTATGAATATATTGATGGAAGCGGCCGTGGTTTACGTGCGGCCGTGGTTATGAAAAATAAGCCGACAACCTAACCGGTTGGTCGGATATTTTTTATTATGCGGGCGTTACTATGGCTGATTTTAACGTTTGATCTAATAAATCGAACAAATGCCGGGGAGGTTATGGCAGTGAGAAAAGTACTGGGAAAAGTGGGGCTGGGGGGTTTGGTGGTCTGGTTAATTTTGGTGGCGAGCGTGTCGGTATGGGCAGCAGCGGTAGGCGACAGTACGCTGCAGGCTGACTGCCTGGCGGCGACGATCAAAGCGATTAAGCAAGAAATCCAGCGCCACCAGCAATGGCTCGAAGTTCGCAAAGAACAAGGCGATGAGCAGGGCGCGGCGGCAATGGAGGAGGCTTTGGCGCGGCTTAAGGCCGATCTCGACCGGTATCAGGCGATGGATGCCAAGGATTACATACTGCCCGCGCCGAAAACCACCGTGGCTTGGGTTGGCGAAGAGCTAAAGGAAGATCCGATTTTGACTGTTGAGGGGATGACCAAAAGCGGCCCGTGGTACCATGTGGTAGGCATTGCCGGCGGCGATTACGGGCTGCTCAAACCGATCGCCAAATACAACGTGAAGTATTATGAGGTTTATCCGCGCAGCTATTGGCACATGACCAGCGCCTATATCTTTATCGCCGCCGTGGAGCGGGCGGACGCGCCGCCTGCGGCCAAACACATCAAAGGCGAAGTTTTTGCCACCTATTACAGTGGGCTGTCCAGCAAGTTGATTAAATGTGAAAATTACAAAGTGTATTTGCTGCCGTCCGACGCGCCGGGCGAGAGGGGCGAACTGATTCTTGATGCCAAGCGGTCGGAGTTTGACTTGACGATAAGCGCGGACAAAATAAAACAATACCCGTACCTGGAATTCGTCGGGCAATATGGCAGCAAAATGATTGACCTGCGGACGATCAAAGACGGTGAATGGCTTGACGTTTACCTGGTGCCGCAGGTGGTTGTCAAAAAACCGGTGATTTATTTGTATCCGACCAAGACGATGCTGGTAGAAGTCAAACACGAATTTAAGGGCCGGCTGCACACGACCTATCCCGAGTACAATGACGGCTGGCGGGTTATCGCCTCCCCGGACGGGGATTTGCTGAATACCCGGGACAACCGGCATTATCAATACATTTTCTGGGACGGCAGCTATGATTTCCCGCTGCAGCATTACCGGTTAACAGACGGTTTTGTGGTCAAAAAGGAGAACTATGCGGCGTTTTTGCGCGATAAATTGCAGCAAATCGGGCTCAACGAGCGCGAGATTAACGATTTCATCGTTTATTGGCTGCCGGAGATGAACAAATACCAAAACTGTTTTGTCCATTTCCGCATCAACGACAATATCGATGGCAGTTCGGTACTGGCCGTAAAGCCCAAGCCGCAAACAATGATTAGGGTGTTCATGGAGTACTACGGGTTTGACGCTTGGGACGACCGGCCGCGGCTGCCCGAGCAGGTTTTGCCTTCGATCCCCCGCCAAGGGTTTACTCTTGTCGAGTGGGGCGGGAGCAGGCTGGCGTTTTTGCTGCCGGTCACTGCCGAACCGGCTAAAGAGGATTACACTTATTTGGGTGAGGACCAGGGGATCAAGTTTTATGGTTTTCCCCAGATGGCCAACCGCCAAGAGTGGGCGGTGCGACTTGAGCTGGGCCAGCAAGCCAAGGAGCGGCTAATGGGCGCGCGGCCGGCAGGCGGTGATGCCGATATTGACGACAAACTAGCCAATATTGCGTCTGCCATCTGTTGGGCCAGGGTCGATGCGATCCACGGGGTTAAAGTCATAGAACAGTGTTGGCTAGATGAAACCGGGAAGATCGTGGGGAGATCGGGCGGATCGCCCCAGGCTGATGCCTGGCCGGCAAGCTGGCTGGCAAATGCGTGCGAGCGGTTTTTACTCCGCTGGCTGACGTTTGGCTACGCGGGCGCGCAACCGTCCCAAGAAACGGCAGATCCTAGCGCGGGTGGTATCGGAAAATGGCTGTGGGGGCTGAATTGGACTACCAACCAAACCGACGCTGAACAAATTTTGGGCAAACAAGGCTTCGTACTGCGCGGCAAAGGTGAAGAACCGGCAGGTGGCACATGGTTGAAGATGGACAATGGCCTGTTTCTCGATTTGCCATGTGAGCTTAAGCTAGTATGGCGAGGTGACGGTCTGGCCGCTGTCGATGTTACGGTGATGGGCGGTACAGCTATGCTTACTGATATAACGTACCGCCATTTGCTTGCTTCCTTTACCGCCGACTATGGTTCGCCGACCAAGACTGCCGCTTATGAACTTAAAATATGGCCGCCGATTTTGGTTGAGACGGCTACGTGGCTGGTAAAGCCAGACAATGGTCCTATTTTTACCATTACCGTAAGCCAACAACGCCGCACGTTTACTTTTGAGGCCGGAGGGGATGTGCCGGGCAAGCTGGGGATAAGTTTCAAACGGTTGGTTAATAGTGGTGCCAATATTGACGACTAAGCAAGAAAGAGGGCGGAAAATGAAAAAAAGCTTTATCATTTGCCTGTTAGTCGCATTTTTCTTATTTGGTGTTACCAGTTCGGCTGCGGCAGCGAATTGGGTTTTTGTCGGCAAGCTGCAATTGGCGTCGGGCAAAAGTCGTACGGACTATGTTGACAGTGAGACCGTGGTATGGAATAAAGCGGATAATTCTATAACGTTTTGGCTGTTGAGCGAAACGGTCGATCCCGAACGTCCGCCCAATATGAGCGCCTGGACAACGACGAAGTACGTTACCAAACTGGATGGCATATATCCGACCCGGGTGCTGGAGTGGCACGGTTATACCAAAATTGACGGCAAGGTAATGGGGCTTTCCTCTAAGAAGCCAGACAGCCAGGTTATTTACCCTGAAGAATATTCGCTGTTGAGCGAGGCAATTGAATTGGCCGAAAAATACGCAAGGTAGCGGCGGGGTCTACTATGGAAATTATGAATTATTTATGCAAGGCGTATTAACGACAGCCAAAAACTAAAGGGCACTCAGCCTATGCGGCTAGTGCCCTTTAGTGTGTGTTGTGTGTCCGGTAAATCGCCGCGACGGCCTCAAACAGCTTGATTTTCGATGTTTCTTGGTTTTTCTGCAAAATTCCGTATTGGGCCGAAGGCATTCGCCGATTGGTAAAAGCATGGCCGAGCAATATTACACAAGATTATTTTCAGAACTGAAAGGATAATGCGAACTATCCGACGAATAAGTAAATCATATCGAAAATCGGCGGATGGTGGCGAGGTGGGCCAAATGGTGCAGGATATTAATAACAACGCAGTGTGTTTAACCGGCGTAAAGTGGGAAGAGGCAGCCGGCCCAAAATGTTATGACGTGTTCGGCTATAAAGGGATGAGCCTAAGAAACCCCAAGCGGGGGGGGGGGGGTAGAGGGAAGAGCTGATTTTTGGTTAGTTTGCGGAAATATCATATGGAAAATCAACCGCAAAGACCAGGAGATATGTATCGAACAGACAGCTATTCCCTTACTGCCTGGCGGCACGGCCCACCAGGTGGGAGAACTTATCTATGGCATTTCCGATAAAGTGAGGCTGCGAGAGCAGAAAAACCGCCTGTTTATTGAGAGTGGCATCGCCTTAGCGGAACTGGTCGATACGCATGACGAAGCTACCGGCAAACATTCGCTGCGGGTGCGCGACCTGGCCGTGGCGCTGGGCCGGGAGATGGGGCTGACCGCCCGGGAACTTGACAAACTTGCCGTTGCGGCGATACTGCATGATATCGGCAAGATCGGCATTCCGGAGAATATCCTTAACAAACCGGGGCGTTTGACCGAAGAAGAATACGCAATAATTAAACGGCATACCATAATCGGCTATAACATCTTGAAAAACATCCATTTACCTGAAGATATTGCCCGGAATATTTTGTATCACCATGAATGGTATGATGGTAACGGCTATCCCGCCGGGTTGCAGGGCGAACAAATTCCACTGGCTTCCCGCATTATTTGTGTTGCCGATGTCTACGAAGCCCTGACTGCCGACCGGGTATACCGGCCTCGCCTGGATATCCGGCAGGCGCTTCAGTTTATGCAGCAGGAAAAGGGACGGATGTTTGACCCGGTAGTGTTGGACGCTTTTTTCCGGATGCTGGCCCAACAAGATCCGCGCGTCGGCGCGGCGCTGAACGAGATGGCCGGTCTGGCGGCAGCCGGAGATTACCGCGCTGAACAGTAGGCAAAATGTTGATCGGATTGAGAAGCGATCGTGGCGATTAGCTGCGCTTTTTTTTTGAATGATGCAGGCGATAAGAGCAGGAATAGGCCGCAAACTGTCGTATTAAAATATGTCATATGTGATTATGATTTTTTGACTAACTAGGGGGTTGGGCTATGGAACAAGGTACTTTTCGGGTAAAAGCTGGCCTGGCGGAAATGCTGAAAGGCGGCGTAATAATGGACGTAACAACGCCGGAACAGGCGAAAATTGCCGAGCAGGCGGGCGCGTGCGCCGTTATGGCCCTTGAGCGGGTGCCGGCCGATATCCGGGCAGCTGGCGGGGTGGCGCGCATGGCTGACCCGACAGTTATCCTACGCATCATGGATGCCGTAACCATCCCGGTTATGGCCAAGGCTAGAATCGGCCATTTCGTGGAGGCGCAAATTCTGGAGGCGCTGGGTGTTGACTATATCGATGAGAGTGAAGTGCTCACTCCCGCTGATGATAAGTTCCATATCAACAAGCATCAGTTCAAAGTGCCTTTCGTTTGTGGCGCGAAAAATTTGGGCGAGGCGCTGCGCCGCATCGGGGAAGGGGCGGCCATGATCCGCACCAAAGGCGAGCCGGGTACGGGCAATGTCGTCGAGGCTGTAAAGCATATGCGCCAAGTGATGAGCGAGATTCGCACACTGGTCAATCTGCCTGATGACGAAGTGCCGGCGTTTGCCAAAAACATTGGGGCGCCGCTCGAACTGGTATTGGAAACGAAGAAACTGGGTCGGCTGCCAGTCGTCAACTTTGCCGCCGGCGGGATTGCTACTCCGGCTGATGCCGCGCTGATGATGCAGCTGGGCTGCGACGGTATTTTCGTCGGTTCCGGCATCTTTAAGTCCGGCGATCCGGTTAAGCGGGCCAAGGCGATTGTGGCGGCGACCACTTATTACAACGATCCTCAGGTGTTGGCCGAAGTGTCGAAAGACCTGGGCGAGCCCATGGTGGGTATCGAAATTTCGACGATTGCGCCCCATGAGCGCATGCAGGAACGGGGCTGGTAAACATGAAAGTCGGCGTACTTGCCCTGCAGGGCGCTTTCCGCGAGCACCGCTGGATGCTGGAGCGGTGCGGGGTAGAAGCGGTAGAAATCCGCAAACCCCAAGAGCTTGATGATGTCGCCGGGCTTATCATCCCTGGCGGTGAGAGCACGACAATTGGCAAACTGATGATCGAGTGGGGCCTCATGGATAAAATTAAGGAGCGGGCCGCCAATGGTCTTGCCATCTACGGCACTTGCGCCGGCATGATCCTGCTGGCGAAAGACATTATCGGCAGCGACCAGCCCCGGCTGGGCCTGATGGACACCGTGGTGCGGCGCAATGCTTTCGGCCGCCAGCGCGAGAGTTTTGAGGCCGACCTTAACGTGCCGGAATTTGGCGGCAAGCCGGTGCGGGCCGTCTTTATCCGTGCTCCTTATATCGAGAGCGTTGGTCCGGCGGTCCAGGTACTGGCGACCGTGAATGACAAAATCGTTATCGCTCGGCAAGGGAAATTCCTGGCGACGGCTTTCCATCCGGAACTGACGGACGATGACCGCATCCATCAATACTTTATTAAAATGATACAGGAATAAAATTTTAACTCCGGGAAAAAATTCCCGGAGTTTTTGCTCAAACGATAAAAAATATTTAACCACAGAGATGATCATGCCAATAATTGGCACCACAAAGCATGAAAACATTGAAGTTTAACCACGGAGGACACAGAGCGCGTGATATCTATCACGCGAAGAATATAATAATTTAAATTTCTCCGCGTCCTCTGTGGTTCCCTATATTTTCCAACTTGAAGTCACTGATTTTTCAGGGTAGACCCCCCATGTCGTTAGCACGACACCAACAAAGAATGAAAACCAGGTGCATATGTAGAATAATTTTTTTGCGGCTGGCGAAGAGAGGTCGATAGCTTGCTAGTGCTTCGAGCCTGAAGGGTAGACTGAACCCCAGTTACCTGGTGCACCACAAATTGTTGCTCCTACATTTAGGAAGCACGCGGAGTAGATTACTCGTACAAGGGTTACTGCACCAGTCGCAAAATAAGGCCGCAGAGGGGATCTTCTCATGAAACAAGTAATCCGCATTGTCCATGAACGCTGTTGTGGTATGGATGTTCACAAGAAGATTATCGTTGCCTGCGTTATCACACCTGACAACAAAGAAATTCGAACATTTGGCACTATGACGGACGACTTGCATGAATTAGTAAGCTGGCTTCAAAGTCACGGCTGTAGTCATGTAGCTATGGAAAGCACGGGAGTTTACTGGAAACCAATTTACAATCTTTTAGAACATACGGGAATTGAGATTTTGGTAGTCAATGCACAACACATAAAAGCAGTTCCGGGACGCAAGACAGATGTTAAAGATGCAGAGTGGATAGCTGAGTTACTACGGCATGGGTTACTGCAGGGCAGTTATATTCCAAGTCGTGAGCAGAGGGAATTACGGGAATTAGTAAGATATCGTCGGAGCCTCATAGAAGAC
>NZ_AAWL01000041.1 GCF_000169155.1 Thermosinus carboxydivorans Nor1 | reverse complement strand
CAATAGCATCACTAGACTTGATGATGGAAAGGATAGAGCGAGAAGACGAAAATTTTAAGCAAGCCCTGGAGCTAATAGATACAATCCCGGGAATAGGGAAACGGATTGCCCAAGTAATATTGGCAGAAATAGGACTTGACATGAGCCGGTTCCCAAGCGCCAAACATGTGTCCGCATGGTCTGGTCTAGCTCCAGGGAACAACGAAAGTGCCGGAAAGCGAAGATCTGGGAAAGCAAAGCCGGGCAATCCACAGCTTAGGTCGCAGCTAGTTCAGGCGGCCCACACGATAGCGCGGATGAAAAACTGTTATTTATCGTCGTTATATCACCGAATAGCAGCCAGAAGAGGTAAAAAACGAGCAGCAGTCGCAGTAGCACATGCGATTATTGTAATCGTTTACCACATGCTTATTCGCAAAGAACCGTATAAGGAGCTTGGGGAAAACTATTTGTCGGAACAAATGCGTCGCAGCAAAATTAAAAGTTTAGTTAACCTTGTTAAAAACATAAAGAAACTGGACGACGATGTTCAGTTCATTATTAGCGACCAAAGTATTCGGATAATAATTGGCGAAGAAGTAAAAGAGTTCTCAATGACAGGTTGACACTAGAAAATCAGCTTTCTTTTGTACACCAGGCCTGTCAAAAAATAGATTTGCACAGGCTTAGTTTGCTATTGCCTAAAAATGGAGTATGACCAAGGGGGTTGGCGCACCCCGTTTTCAGGGTAGTACGCCAAGACCGCTAAGGGTTACGGGCGCGACGTACGTCGCGCTTGAATTTACAAATGGAACCACAGAGGACACGGAGGAATTTAAATTATCATTATATTCTTCGCGTGATAAATATCACGCGCTCTGTGTCCTCCGTGGTTAAACTTCAATGTTTTCATGCTTTGTGGTGCCAATTTATCGGCATGAATATCTTTGTGGTTCAATTCACAGTTTCGTTGCAATGACTTTGGCCAGCTCGTGAATGCTTGCGGTCAGCTGTTCCAGCTTACCCTCGATGCGGACCAACAAATACGCGGCCACCACCATGGGAAAGCCGTAATTAGCCGCATAATGCAGCACCTGCTCCACTGTCAACCCTCCTTTTTTTTAAATTAAGAACCGCAGAGAACACGGAGAGGGATATTTATGCTTTAGCCCCTCGCGCGATAGTTATCGCGCCTCCGCGTCCTCAGCGGTTAAACGGATTTTTTATGTTTTTTAGTAATGCGCGCCTACGCCAACACCACCGCGTCGCGGATGCGGATGCGCGCTTCCACTGGCTGCATCAGATCGCCACCGGTGGTAGTAAAAATGTTCTTGGCAATGATTTGTTCCATGACGGTGGCCGCCTCAGCCGCGGCAAGGTCGTCCCTGGGGTCGGCCAGGCTGATGACAACTTCTCTCCCCGTCGCATTGCGGAAAACAAGTTCCAGCGTCTTGGTCATTTCCATCCCCCCTTTCCTTATGTTAAACTGATTGTTAACCACGGAGAACGCGGAGAAGGGATTTTTTAGCCTTTAGCGTGATGAATATCACGCCTCTGTGCCCTCCGTGGTTAAATATTGGCTTTCCCGCTTACTGATTCACCAATTCACCCTCGTCCACGCGCAGGACGCCGGCCACTTGGTGTTTCTGCAAGCCGGCCAGCGCCAGGCCCACGGCGTGCACGTCGGCGTCGGCAGCGCCGGCCTTGACGCTCTTGAAAGCGAGCTGCTTATAAATGGGATTGCCGGCGGCATTGAGACCGGTCTGTACCTTAATCACCAGGCGGGAAGCCTGGGGCAGTTTGACCGTTGCCATAGCTCTCACCCCCTTTCACTCCCATACATTCCAGAGGGGCAAGGTTTTCAACACGACCGGCTCAGCCCTCCAGCCGCGTCCTAAGCTGCGCCAACCCCCGCCGGCGCAAGGCGTGCACCGCCTGCACCGTTACCCCCAGCCGGGCGGCGGCATCAGCCAGCCGCCCGTCAGCCAATACCGTCATCATAATCACTTCCTGCTGCCGCGCGGGCAAACAGGCCAGCTCGCGCAGCGCTGCCGCCGCCAATAGTTTGGCTTCCACTTCGGCCGCCACATCACAGCCGCTGTCCAGCCGCGCCAGAAGATTACCACCCGTCTCGTCGCTCTCCGCTTCCAGCGGCTGTTCGCCCTGCCAACGACGCCGCTCCCGCTTGAACAAATTCCACACCGCGTACTTCACCCGGCTCTCGATATAACCGGCCACCGGCACGCCGCTGGCCGCATCATATGTCTTCACCGCCTGCACCAGCGCCAGCCACCCTTCCGCCTGGGCCTCGTCGGCCACCGCCCGGATATGGGGCTGAACGGCGAGTTTTTTCACCAGCCCGGCAAATCGCCGGCAAACTTCGGCAAATGCCGCCTCGTCCCCCGCCTGTGCCCGCTGTACTAATGCCGTTAATTCCATTTTTCCTCACCTTTACGTGAGGAACCGGTTCCTCGTAGATTGGCGCCTGCTTTTACTTTAGTATCAAACATATGTTCGTTGCAAACGCCGAGCTACGCCCGGTCGGCCAGCGAGTCAGCACCGGTCGGCCATTTTTTAATGGCAAAATAAAAAACCACAAAGTACGCAGAGGGATAATTACTTTAGCCCCTAGCGCGATGAATATCGCGCTCTCTGCGCTCTCTGTGGTTCGTTCTCATCGTAAAACGGCGTTATAGAAACCGCGGTTAAACTCTACCCTTCTTCCTCAGTCGTCGCCACCCACTCGTCATACTTGGCCGCAAGCTGGGCCTGCAGCGCTTCATACTCGGCCGCCAGCGCCCGGCTGGTTTCCGGATCTGCGTGGCTGGCCGGGTCGCTCAACCGCGCCTCCAGCGCGGCCAGCTCGGCTTCCAGGCCGGCGATTTCCGCTTCCAGCCGCTGAAGCCTTTTGGCCGCGTCCTGCCGCCGCGGACGAGGCCGTTTTTCTTTTTTCGCCGCCGGCGGTTTCACCGGCGCCGCTGCGGCAGCGGCTTGCCTAGCCGCGAGCGCCTTTTTTTCCCGGTAATAACTGTAATTGCCGGCATACTCCGTCAGCCTACCGTCTGCTAGCTCAACCACCCGGTCGGCCACCTTGTCCAAAAAGTAGCGGTCGTGCGACACGGCGAGAAAAGTGCCCGGATAGGCCAAAATCGCCTCCTCCACCGCTTCCTTGGCAGGGATATCCAAGTGGTTGGTCGGCTCGTCTAAGATGAGGAAGTTGGCCCCGGTAAGCATCAGCTTGAGTAGCGCCAACCGCGCCTTCTCCCCGCCGCTGAGGTCACCGACGGTTTTAAACACATCGTCGCCGCTAAATAAAAATGCTCCCAAATACTGTCTGGCCCGCTCCTCGCCCAGGCCAAACTCCAGCATGATTTCATCCAGCACCCGGTTCAAGGGGTTTAGGCTTTCGTGTTCCTGCGAAAAATACCCAATTCGCACGCGGCTGCCCAGCTTCACCCGGCCGGCCGTCGGCGCAACCTCGCCGGTGAGCAGCTTAAGTAGCGTTGTCTTGCCGGCGCCGTTAGGCCCGACCAGGGCGACGCCTTCCCCCCGCCGGATCAGGAGGGACAAGCCCTCAAAGACAATATGGTCGCCATAAGCCGCCGTCACGTCGCTGAGCTCAGCCACCCGCTCGGCGCACTCGCCCAGCGCCGGCAGCACGAAATCCAGCCGAGCCGCCTCAGACGGCGCGGCCAGCCGCTCCAGGCGCTCAAGCTGCGCCTGCCGGCCCCGGGCCTGCCTGGCTTTAACCCCGGCCCGGTAGCGCCGGATAAACGCCTCGGTCTTGGCAATATAGGCCTGCTGCTTTGCATAGGCCCTCAGCTCGGCCTCCAGCCGCTCGGCCTTCTGGTCCAGGTACCGGCTGTAGTTGCCAGGGTAAGCCGTCAGTTCGCCGTCCTCCAGTTCCAGGATGCTAGTGGCCACCCGGTCGAGAAAGTAACGGTCATGGGAAATAATGAGCACCGCGCCGGGGTAGCCCGTCAAAAACTCTTCCAGCCACTCCACCATCGCGATATCTAGATGGTTGGTAGGCTCATCGAGAAATAAAAAATCCGGCCGCCGGATAAGCGCCCTGGCCAGACTGATCCGCGTCTTTTGTCCGCCGGAAAAAGTGCTGAGCGGCCGGTCCAGGTCGTCGGCGGAAAAGCCAAGCCCAGCCGTTACCCGCCGGATGACGGCCTCATATTCATAACCGCCGCCGCGCTCAAACCGCTCAACCGCCGCGGCATACTCCTTCAGCAAAGCGGCCATCGCCGCTTCGTCCTGCGCTGCCGCGATGGCCCTTTCTAGCTCGCGCATCTTTGCCTGCCAGGCCACAACATCCCCATAAGCCGAAACCAATTCCTCATGCAGCGTCCGCTCGCCGCCGCCCGTTTCCTGCTCGACATACCCGACGGTCGCGCCGGGCGGCAGCACGACGCGCCCGGCATCGGCCGGCTCAAAACCGAGCAGGCAGCGGAGCAAAGTTGTCTTGCCGGCGCCGTTGGCGCCAATGAGACCCACCCGGTCGCCCCGGCGCAGCGTAAAGTTTACATCGCGAAAAACGGTATGAATGCCAAAAGCCTTGGTCAGATTTTCCACTCTTAGTACGGTCATTAATCCCCCTCCCGCCGGCACAGACAGTAATAATACTGTATCAATACCGTATTGCCATTGCCGACGTGTTGGCAAAACAATTCGTCGCACATTAGCCCAATTTATAATCGTCAATTATTATTATCGGAATTTCCTTGTCAACACGCTTTAATTCCTTGTCATTGGTAATAAAAGCTTCGGATCCACAGTAGAGAGCAGTCGCCAGATGTAGAGCGTCCATAGGTTTGACATGGTACACACCTCGCAGGCGAGCGGCCTCCATGGTAATTTGTTCATTAACGTCCTGATAATTGATTTTTAGCAAACGCAAAAAACGCTGACAAGTAGCGACAGCCGAATAGTTTTCCAATTTATACGGCAGCACCAGACATTCCAGAAAAACCAAAACGGAGCTAGTGCAAGCGATTTTGCCCGCATTGATCGCTTGCAGCAGCTCCTGCACCAGTCCGGCATAAAACGGGTGATCCTCAAATACATAGATAAAACACGCGGTATCAAGGGAAATGTGGCGATAACGCGTAGATATATATGACCATAGCTGCATTACTCCACATCCTCTTGCCGCAGCTTGCGAATATATTCCTGCGCATCCTCGGGCCACAGCCCCTTCAGGCTGCCACGCATGGCTTTTACCGGATCGGATGGCTTGACGGCTAAAATAATGTTCCCCCGCTGGTCATCGGTGAAAATGACGGTGTCACTGCACTTAATGCCATATTTTTTCCGCAGTTCATGCGGTATGATAATCTGCCCCTTCTTTCCTACCTTCGCTTGCAGCATGCTATACTTCACCTCAATGCATTTATACATTCCTATTGTTTTAAGTATAACATACTGGCGCGGATCGCGGAAGCCGGGCTGCTCCCCCCGGGAAATTCCAGCGCGTACAGGCCCTGATAACCGTCCTTACTGATACTCGCTGCCAGGCCCCGCACATCGACGACGCCGCTGCCCGGGTGGCAGTGGGCATAGCCGTCAGGCCGCGGCGCCATATCTTTCAAATGCACATACCCGATATGGCCGCGCAGCATGGCAAAGGCCTGAGCAGGATCCTGGCCCGCGGCCAACCAGTTGCCGGTATCGAAAGTGACCTTCAGCCACGGCGAGGCAAAAGGTGCCACCATGTCATAGATGAGCCGGGCGTCGCCGCTCGCCGGATTGGGCGCGTTCTCCACCGCCAAAACGATCTGTTTTTCTGCCGCTGCCGCAAGGAGCGCGGCTACGGCTTCTTGCCACCACTTTTCCCCTACGTACTCGGCCACAAAATCGCCGCTCGCCACATTGATCCTGAGCACAGTGGCCCCCAAGGCGTGGGCTACTTCGATGCTCTGCCGCATCGCATCATGCGACTGCCGTACCGCCGCCGGCGATTCCGCCTGCAGCGCCTCCTGGCAGGCATAGGTACAGGTAAGGTTGTATTCAGCCAGGAGTTCCCTGATTTCCTCTACTTCCTCCCACAGCTCCTGCCAGTAGGGGCGAAACTCCACCCCCACACAGCCGTACTTTTCCGCCAGCGGGACAAGCTCCATTTGACACATGCCGGAGCGCAAATATTGATCAAAAGTTACCGCACTGATTACCAGCCGCATGGCCCACCTCCTGCTACAAATTGGCGAAACAGCTTCAATCGGGAAAACAGACTCTGCCCCAATTGGCAGAGTCTGTTCTATGCGTCAGCGATTATTACAACCGGTGTTACGGCAGTTAACTATTCCAATATTATCCATTCGCGATAATTATCTGTTTTCCTGCTCCCCCTAATATTAGTTTTCCTAATATTCCTCATTACTTGTTTCGACCACGCGGCAAGCTGCCTCATCGCAGATCATGGCGCAAAAGGGACAGCGCACGATATGTTCGCCGGAACTTGCAAACATGCCGCCACAGCGGCTGCATTTGTAGCCTACTTCGGCATTGTCGGGTTGACTTGATTTCATGTCCTTCGCCTCCTGTCACTCGCTAGCAGTATCGGCATTTACCGCGTAAATTATGCACGAACCGGGATGATTAAACCGCGAAGGACGCAAAGAACGCAAAGGGCTACGCGCGCGACAGTTGTCGCGCTTGAATTATTTTATATGGAACCGCGGAGGACACGGAGAAAATTTTTCATTCAATTCTTCGCGCGATGAATATCGCGCCTCTGTGCCCTCCGTGGTTGAATAACGGTTTTAATGCTTTGTGGTGCCAATGTATTGGCATGATTATCTTTGCGTCCTACTCCGAAAACTCACTTCAAAAATTTATGTCAACTACTTCGAATAGAGACAAAGAGATCCCAAGGCCTACTCTATAGGTTTTTTATAGTAGGCATTTGTAAAGAAGGATTTACTTTTAAACTGATCTTAAGCAACTATATTTTCAAGGTTTATTTCAATTCCTGCGTTTTGTAAAAGTTGAAGTGCTCTTTTTATTGCAGCATCTTTACTTCGCTGTTCAAAGTAGTTGGCACCTAATTCAATGTACGGCTGTTTTTTCTTGAGAATATGATAGGCAATTATTAAAATGCTATGTCCTACAGCTACTGCAGCACGGTTAGAACCACGACGGGAACAGATTCTACGGTATTGAGACGCAAGATAAGTATCTTTTTGGCGGGCGGCAGAGCGAGCTGATTGTACAAGTGTTGTTCGCAGATGTTGGTTTCCTTTACGGGTTTTTCCTGATTTTCGCTTATCAGCGCTTTCGTTATGCCCTGGAGCCATTCCTGACCAAGATGAAAGATGCTCCGCGGATGGGAAGCGACTCATATCTACTCCAATCTCAGCAATGATTTCTTCTGCATTGCGCCGATTAACACCGGGTATGGTGTCTAATAGCTCCAAGGCTTCTTCAAAAGGGCGCATACGGTCTGCTATTTCTTTATCCAATTCTTTAATACTTTCATCTAGCGTTTCAATATGTTTTAGTTGCATGGATAGCATCATTTTTTGATGGTAACCAAGAGAGCCCTTTAACGCCTTTTCTAAATCGGCAAGTTTATTACGCAAAGCTCCTTTTGCCATTTGCGCTAACTGCTTGGTATCATCGGTTCCTTTTATCATAGCTTCTATCATAGAGCGGGCGGAACACCAGTAATGTCGGTACTACAGAAGCCAA
>NZ_AAWL01000040.1 GCF_000169155.1 Thermosinus carboxydivorans Nor1 | reverse complement strand
TTTCGCCCGCTCTATGATAGAAGCTATGATAAAAGGAACCGATGATACCAAGCAGTTAGCGCAAATGGCAAAAGGAGCTTTGCGTAATAAACTTGCCGATTTAGAAAAGGCGTTAAAGGGCTCTCTTGGTTACCATCAAAAAATGATGCTATCCATGCAACTAAAACATATTGAAACGCTAGATGAAAGTATTAAAGAATTGGATAAAGAAATAGCAGACCGTATGCGCCCTTTTGAAGAAGCCTTGGAGCTATTAGACACCATACCCGGTGTTAATCGGCGCAATGCAGAAGAAATCATTGCTGAGATTGGAGTAGATATGAGTCGCTTCCCATCCGCGGAGCATCTTTCATCTTGGTCAGGAATGGCTCCAGGGCATAACGAAAGCGCTGATAAGCGAAAATCAGGAAAAACCCGTAAAGGAAACCAACATCTGCGAACAACACTTGTACAATCAGCTCGCTCTGCCGCCCGCCAAAAAGATACTTATCTTGCGTCTCAATACCGTAGAATCTGTTCCCGTCGTGGTTCTAACCGTGCTGCAGTAGCTGTAGGACATAGCATTTTAATAATTGCCTATCATATTCTCAAGAAAAAACAGCCGTACATTGAATTAGGTGCCAACTACTTTGAACAGCGAAGTAAAGATGCTGCAATAAAAAGAGCACTTCAACTTTTACAAAACGCAGGAATTGAAATAAACCTTGAAAATATAGTTGCTTAAGATCAGTTTAAAAGTAAATCCTTCTTTACAAATGCCTACTATAAAAAACCTATAGAGTAGGCCTTGGGATCTCTTTGTCTCTATTCGAAGTAGTTGACATAAATTTTTGAAGTGAGTTTTCGGAGTAGCCCCCAATATTAGAGCAATTTCTTCAGTAGTTAAGCCCAGCTCTAACTTGATTCCTTGTTCTACCGTCACGCCTCTGTCCTTCGCAGCTTGAACTAAAAATTCCACCAATCTCAAATGGGTGTCTTTAAAAACCAAACCATTAATTATGGTAATTGAGTTTTTCAGTAAATCCCCCAATACATTAACCATATTCAAACCAAAAGCAGGGATTTCAGCAATGATCTTTTTGAAGTTACGGACATCGGTAACCAATATAGTTGTATTTTCCATTGCCTGGGTAAAAGCCCTGGTATGTGTACTGTAGATATCACCCGCCTCCAAAATGGACAGGGTAAATTCCTTATCCTCATAAGCCAGATAAACTCTAACTCTCCCTGACTTTACTAAAAATACCAGGTTTTTCTCATTGTTCGGTGAATAGAGAATTGCCTTTTTAGAAAACCGATGTTCCTGAAACTCTTTCAAGAACCTGGCATACTCCGACGAACTCAGGACTTCCAACAAATCGACGTCTGTTAACCTCATTCTGGTGGGCATAGTCCTAACCCCCTTAGTTGTTAGTTACATGGGCGGTCTTCATTAACATTATATCAGTTTCTGTTCATATTAACCATAACATTAACACAGCCAACATCCCTTTGTCGGCGGCCCTTGTTCCAAGCGTTCGACAGCTCGCCAGAGAAATTTCTCATCAAATCCCGCCAGCTCCCCCAGATAGGTCCGTTTCGTTTCGATATCAGTAACGGGAAACACCGTATACAGCCACCACAGCAAGTCGTCTTCCCCACTGCCGCATCAAAGTAGCCCATACCCGTTGACAAGGCCAACAGGATAGCGATATAGGTCACCTCTCCAGCTTCTTTGGCCGCTGCTAACAGCTTCTCGACTTTCTCGACTGTTAGAACCTGTATCTCCTTCTTTTCCCGTTTAGGCGGCTCGGTATCTTTGGCGACATTGCGCGTCATAAACCCTGTTCCCTCACCATGCCCGCGCTTTCTTCCCATTACCAGCACCGCCTTTCAATAACCTTGCTTAGCTTAAAAATACAAAATTTTTACAGGCTTGTCTATCCAGTCCAAGCAATGCTAAAATATAACCACACCACTAAAAAGGACTGGTGATTCATGAGCAATGAGGAATTCCAAAAGTTAGTACTTGAGCAACTTTCCAAGATTAATGCCCGGCTTGATAACATTGAAGGCCAGGTAAAAGAAAACACCGATTTTATTGGCGTATTGCTCCACCGTACCGAAGAAATGGACGCGCAACTACATGCTTTATCCTCTACTGTGGATAAACTTTGCGGCCAGGTCAATAACCTGGAAAACAAGGTTAATAACCTAGAAAACAAGGTCAATAACCTGGAAGTTCAATTTAACGCCTTGCATGCCCAGGTAACCGATATTCAAGCTAACATGGCCACCAAAGAGGATATTGCCATGCTTGACGCTAAATTTAACGTCCTCAATAACCGCTTAACCAATCAGGAAGTGGAAATTTACCGCTTAAAAATGGCCCGTTAACCCTTCGCCCGTCCCGGCTTTTGGTCGGGATTTATTTTTTGCCGCCAGCCTACACCTTAAACCCATCTTTCCGGGCAAAATTCCTCACCTTCCGGCAGACAAGCGACCGGCTCGCCTGGCTAGCGACAGCCTGCATATTAACCAGCACATGCGCTGGCGTCAGGCCTAGCATTTCGGCCCCGGTATTGGCCAGCGCCAGCGCCTCCTCCAGTTCTACCGGCTCATTATAAACATGGCGCTGTCCGTTGGGTCTTTATCACCACCACAAACCCGCCGCCTGGCGATCCCTCGACCAGCACCCAAACGCCTTTGTTCGTGTCCACATTATGGATTGCCACTAATACCACCGCCTCAACACAAGTTTTCCCAAATAATTTTTTATGCAACCTAACCAACCCGCTGAAATTCGTCTTCTTGGCCGCCTGGTCGCCCTGCGCGCCCTACGGCGGCTTTTTTCGCTATTTATCGCGCCGCCTATTTGCCCGATCTTACAGACAAATATGCAGTCATTGTATTAACCCTAGCCTAAAAAACGAAACCAGCCATGCAGAACAGGCGGCAAACTTTTAGACGGCTCGCCAGACCCGCAAGCCACGCACCCTTTGCTAAGTGCCTTTGGGCCCAACCAGGCACCCAGCCGCCATGTTTTAATACATACACTGTATAAACGCTTGCAGCCGTTGATATAGCTGATAATGTCCACATGCAGCCGCATTAATTCATGCTGCAGTTCCTTACGCTTTTTGGCACTGCAATTTAGAATAAAAATAAATATTGCCTGCCTAATTGCCTGCCTGACAACAAAAAATCCGGGACACATGCCCCGGAAAGCTTTTATTTTACTGGCGCGCCTGGCACGATTCGAACGTGCGACCAACCGCTTAGAAGGCGGCTTCAGACCATTTGTAAACATTTATGTTAATTAATAAATTCTTGATTTTACTGGCTTAGACGGTATTTTGCTTTGCAGACGTTGGCAAACAATAAGGGACATTTGCAATCAATAAGGGACAAAATAAGGGACAGTTTACATGTCGTTATGACCAGCAAATATAAGGCCTCCAAGCCATATAAGGGACAGTTGTCCCTTATCTCTTACTCTTGTCGGACTTATTGCCATAACTTTGCCATAGTGTAAACTATGGCCTAATCTAAGCTGTTACAAAAACCTAGACAAAATAAGGATGTTCTAACTTGGACTATCCCTAAAAATCAGGAAGCAACCAACTTAAGCTGCCATACTAAGCCGCGATACGACCCTATACTGCCAGTACCCTTTCTTGTTAGCATCGCCACTCATACCAGCCACAAAATAACCCTGCCTTGTAAGCCAAATATTAGCCTGTTTTTGGGGTTATTAATACTGCCTGCATAACAGTTTAAACCATGAAATGTGGTTGACAAAATTAAACCGCTAAGATATGCCATTAACAAGTTTGTATTGTTATGGATAGTAGTGTTAACAGCGACCAAGTCCGATCAAGTCCTAATTTATGTGTAAAATAATCCTCAGTTAGATTTTAGAAACTAGTACTGCTAATATTGACCATTTTGTTTACCATTGCTAATAGTGAATTTTACCACCAAATTTTTCCTTCCCCATTTAGTCATTTTATTTCGTTACATAAGACTGGTAAATGGTAAAGGCTAAAGTCCGTGCGTGGCACGCCCTTGACCGGTCTTACATAACGAAATATGGTTTAATCAATTGTAAGGAAAATTTATAATTTAGATTGGGGTGGTCAACACATTCCATTAGCAAAGTGGACAACTTTTACTCTGTCAAAATCAAGCGCCCCCATCTTGGCTACCGCAATAGAGGTAAGCGCCCGATAGATACTATTCAGGAATTTCTAGCCAGCCCTGCCTTGCCTTAATTGACATCCCGCGACGACAAGTTGTCAAAAGCAGCTTCGCCCGCGTAGCAAACCTTTGACGGCTTGGAGGAGTGGGATATAATGCCACTCTAGCAGGCCTATACGATCTTTGTTAAATGTAAGACATGAGTTAACTTTAAAGTGTCTTGACAATGGGGGCACTACACTCCGCCTCAGTTATTTGGTTTAAAATATTCAAATAGTTGTCCAAAATTTATGCTTGCTATATTTCGATCGGCATATTTTTTATACAACTCATCAACAGCTTCTCTTAAATGATGTGAGGTAATACCATGTGAAATTGATAATGAGGCTTCAATATACGCAGATAAATGATCACAAGCCTTTATAATCTCTCCATCTAAAGGTTTAAATTCATCTTTGTTATAGTTCTTATTAATTTCATCTGAAGTAACGATTTTTTTAGTTCCATTTTCAACAATCTTACTTTCAAATTCATCTTCGACATAATATTTAATTTCTTCGTGCCATGATAAAGGTAATAAGGGAAAAATTTTCTCTTCTAATTGTGCATTTTCTATTTTTTTTACGAGTTCTTCAAGCCCCTGAACGGACTTTTTAACAGGAGAAATAATGTCTCTCGTTAAAACTTCAGGCAAGTCGTGAAACAAACCCGCAAAGTAATTATTACGTATTCTTGTCTTACAAGCGCAAAGTTCTATAGAACATAAATAAGAAATCATTGCAACTATTAACATATGTCCCATTACAGATGTTTCCGGTAATCTTGGCGAATGTGCCCACCTTTTTTGAAAACGAAGTTGAGATACCAAATCCAAAAAGTTTTTTGTTTTTTTACCAAGTCCTATTTTCTGCACACCTACCAAATGATAATGCTCTTCTATTTCATTTTCTATCTTTTCTTTGGTTTCGTTAATTCCAAATACATTTGAATTTAAGTTATATATTATTTGAAATTCCCAATTCGTCGCTAAATAATGAGATGCTTTAAGAATCTTTTTTTCCAAAACACTATAATCAGGGTTATTAAGGTATTCTTCAAATTTATAATAAAAATCACCTTTTACTTGTTCAATCTTATTTTTCAGTTGACCTAGTACCCATCTATTTAGATCTTTTCCATGTTCGCTCATTAGTTTATGGAAAATTGGTGGTTTGATGTCTGTAAGAACTATCCTATGTAAAAACTCAAAAATACCTCCTTCAATTAATTTTACCCAATCAATTGAAGCACCTTTATCGGTTTCTTCATATTTTGCAATAACATATGCCGTTATCATCTTTTGAGCTTGTTTGTCTAGTTCGGTAAAACCTTGAGGTCTAATATGATCATTCCAACGTTGTATATGAGCCGCATCATAAAAAAGCTCTAAAATCGGCTTCGTTATCATATTCATCCCTCCAACATAATATCTAGTTCTGCTAACTTAAATCATATTTGATTTCGTAGAACCCCAGCGTTTATGATGGTAGTAAAAGCTAGCACCATTCACCCCCTCCTATTTAGCCCCCTAATCCAATTGGAGTCTCGTCTCAAAATAGGATAAAATGAAAACATGAGGGGAGAGACGAGACATGAGATCGACTCGGTATACTAAAGAATTCAAAGAAATGGTAATTGAAGAAATCAAACAAGGTGCCGATGTAGCCCAAGTTGCCAGAAAACATGAAATTAGCCCTAAAACTGTTTATAACTGGTTAAATCGGGCCAAACACAAAGACTGGGAAAACACGGATCCTAGCGCCAAGAAAACCAGCTCGTATGTTCCGACTCCTCAAGAATTTAGGCAACTTGAGACTGAAAACGAACGGCTTAAACGCATTTTGGGCGATAAAGATCTCGAAATTGCAATATTACGTGATCTTTTGAAAAAGACAACATACGGCTATCGGACAAAATAGCCGTTGCCGATAAGTGGATATGCCGGGGGTATCCTGTAGCCCAAGTGCTGCGCATTATCGGCATCAACGAGTCAACTTATTACGAGCGGCGAAAAAACAACAATCTATAGAAACAGAACAAACAAAAGCGCAAACTGTACCGATAGTAATACGCAGCGGTCGGCCAGTCCCGGATTATTCGTATAATATACTTGGCGAGAGAATATGCGATGAACAAATTAAAGAATGGCTGCTCGAACTAATTTCGGGCGAAGAAAGTGTTTATGGCTATCGCAAGCTTGCCGAATGCCTGACGCAAGAACACAAGTTAATCATCAACAAGAAAAAGGTATACCGGCTCTGCAAAGAACTAGATATTTTACGACTACAGCGTATTAGACAAATTCGTCATATCCGCCGTCTGGCCCGTAATCGGATTATCAGTAAAATCAACGAACTATGGGAAGTTAATATAAAATACGGCTACATTGCCGGCGAAGATCGTTTTTTCTTCATAATGTGCATAATCGATATTTATGATCGAATGATCATAGACTACCATATTGGTTTGACGTGCGAAGGCATACATGCCGCGAACTTGCTCAAACGGTAGCTGTTTAGGCGTAAATTGCTGCAAACGGATATGCGTCCGGTTATTCGGACCGATAATGGTCCACAATTTATGTGCCATGCATTTGAAGAAGCATGTGATGCTCTAAACATCGAACATGAGCGCATACCACCCAAGACACCCAACATGAATGCCCATATTGAGGCTTTCCATCGCTTGCTTGAAGACGAATGCCTATCGCGGCATGAGTTTGAAAGCTACCAGGAAGCAGTTAAGGTAGTAGCTGAATACATTGATTTTTACACCAATCGGCGGCTTCATAGTAGCCTGCGCTATATGTCACCTGCCAAGTTCAACTCCTTGGTTGCCGGCGAAAGCCCTCATAGTTAAGGTTTAACAAGCTTTCGCTAATGGTACTAAAGCTTACGCGCAGTCATGATGTCAAGGCCTGCTATTAGCAGAGCGAAGCGTGCCTTGACATATGACCAGCATGGGCTATACTCGCACAAGCGAAAGCGTGAAAAAACACGTGTGTCTGTGAGATAGTGAGCATTTTAAGACAAGACTCCAAAATTAAGGGGTTTATCCGCCATAGTGATTGCCTCCTCATTGGAGAACTCCATTTTACCATATGAGGAAAAGTCACCATGGACTTTTTTCTTAAGTGTTCAATTTCATTTTACAATCAACCTTAGTTTTTCTTTTTTTGCCTCACCTAATGGGGCGCATTATAGGGAATTATGAAAATCCCTCAAATTTAAATACGCAATAAGTTTAAATGGAGACGCAGCAGGCTACCTATATATTATCAAACATACATTCAATTAATTTCCGTTCAAGTACTCCTGAAGAAGTGAAATTCTCCCACGACTGACCGAACAAATGCGCAAATTCTGCTCGAAAACTAAGATTAACCTTTAAAATACTCCATTGTCCATCCTTAGAATCAATTAATGCAAAATTGCCTATAGTTTCTAATGCCGTAAAGCCAAACCCACTACCACCTGGTGCTATTAAATAAATTGGCATCTCATTAACGGTTTTCCTTGCAACTGAGCTATATGTTCGAACCATTTTAAGGTTATTATCCATACTTTGTATAGGAAACAGTGCTGAAATATTTGGATGAAATGTAAGAGATTTTACGAGTCGATCGTAATTATCCTGAGCATTACCAATAACTAAATACGTGGTTTTTACCGCAGTATCTAATAATTTCGTTGGAATTATTGTAGTACTTAACTGAGTTTCATTACGCTTATAATTTACAACAATCGGTCTAGTTTCACTCGCGTACAGAGATTCACGTGCTGCCAGAGAAGATATACTAGTTCCACCATCAGAAACACTCAAAATGATATCACCAGGTCTAACGCCTGAGTTGTAAGCTGGCCCGCCTACATTTACCGCTAGTACGATCATATTTTTATCAACTACTATACCAGTACTATAGGGTGTATATTTCCAAGCTAAACAAATAGTCGCCGGGAGCATTAGGAGAAATATAATAAGTAAGACTTTTGCTTTCATAATTAAATAACATCCTTTCTATATAAACAATCGTTCAGACATCATTTTTCTATATTCTTCCAATAAGTCCTTCAAAAAACTCAAAATTAAGTTTTGTTTGCTATTCGAAAGCTTAAGTTTAGCAATCGAAAAGGGCATACAACTTTGGTTGTTGCAGTAGACGCTTTTATATTAAGCTGTTTCCTACTATATGACACACAAATAACAAAATATCCTCGGTTAACGCGATCAAGTTCCTAATTTGTATAATTAACCTTCATGTTCGGCAATAATTATACCAGCCATTATGATGAAAATACTGGAAAAAAGCAAAATTACTACTGTTGCTGCTTACACTAATTGACCCTACCCTGCTCAAAATAAGTGACCGCAAGTTTGGCTCACTTTGTTTGGCCGAACCACATGGTTCGGCCAAACAATATAGTTCAAACCACAAACTCATTTTCGATGACCACTTTTATCATATGGTCGTCGATTAGCCGTTTTTGCCCCAAGGCGGCATGAAGCAGGCTTGCCTGGCATACATTGTTCACTTTTCTGGCTATGCCGCCGGAATACTCATTTACCACATCAATGGCGGAGTCGGTAAAGATCGCGCCGGTTGCTCCCGCTATTTTTCAGGTGATGTAGTATATACTCTTGTGTTTCGGCTCGATCCATTGGCGGTAAGTGGAGTAGAGTCCGTATAATTGTGTAAAAAGGAATTAACAAAAGAAGAGCCAATTCAAAATCCTCAGTTAGAATGAAGCGGCAACAACATTCAACGAGAGGTGATTTTGAAATGGCTCAATACCAGATTAACATTGATTCGAAAATTTTGCATCAACTTTTTTTAAGCAATGCAAAAGATGCGGCAATGGCGTCTTTTTTGGAGGAGGTATTGAACCAGATTTTACAAGCACAAGCCACAGAACAATTGCGTGCTGAGCGCTACGAGCGTACAGACGAGCGTCAAGGTTATCGTAATGGAGTGTACCCTCATCGACTTACCACCCGTGTTGGCACGATCACCCTAAAAGTACCACGGTTTCGTGACGGTAAGTTCTCAACCGAGATGTTTGCCCGCTATCAACGTAGTGAGCAAGCATTAGTGCTGACTTTGATGGAAATGGTCGTAAACGGTGTGTCGACCCGTAAGGTGGCGCAAATCACAGAAGAACTTTGTGGCAGCGAGTTTTCCAAGTCGACCGTATCAGACCTTTGTAAGCGCCTAGATCCAATTGTGCACGCTTGGAATGAACGTCCATTAAAGGATCAAAAATACCCGTTTGTCATGGTAGATGCCATGGTCATTAAAGTCCGTGAAGAAGAACGTGTGCGTT
>NZ_AAWL01000039.1 GCF_000169155.1 Thermosinus carboxydivorans Nor1 | reverse complement strand
GACATTGTGCGCGCGATTGCCGAGGAAGCGGACATTCCTGGGCATATCATCGGTGTTATTAATATTTATGAAAAGTTTACCTTTGTGGAAGTGCCGGAAGACGTTGCTGAGCGGGTGCTTTCGGTAATGCACCGTAACACCATAAAAGGACACCGGATCAATATGGAGCCGGCACGGGCAAAATAAAAAGAGGGCACAGGCCCTCTATTTTTCTAAACCGTATTTTTTGGCAAACCGCTCTAACCGTCCAGTAGTATCAACGATTTTTTGTATTCCCGTAAAGAAGGGATGACATTTCGAACAGACGTCAACCTTTAAGTTTTTTTTCGTTGAACCGGTTACAAAATTGTTGCCGCAAGCACAGGTTACTGTTGTTTGATAATAGTTAGGATGAATCTTTTCTTTCACAAAAGAGCCTCCTTATTTCGTAAATTTATTTAATTTAAACTATTCTATAAAATCTTACTTCTTCCTTCTGGCTAAAAGTAATTATCGCCATTGACTTCACGAACAAACGTTTGTAAAATATGGTTAGAAGGATCAAGGGGGAGGACAAAATGGATAAATTAAAAGCATTGGAAAATGCAATGCGCCAAATTGAAAAAGAATTTGGCAAAGGCTCTATTATGCGGCTAGGTGAGGCAGCCGCTAAAATGAATGTCGAAGTAATTCCTACTGGGTGTTTGGCGTTAGATATTGCCTTGGGCGTAGGCGGCATTCCGCGGGGCAGGGTTGTAGAAATCTACGGTCATGAATCTTCGGGTAAAACAACAGTAGCGCTGCATATGATTGCCCAGGCCCAAAAAATGGGAGGAATTGCCGCTTTTATCGACGCAGAGCATGCGCTAGACCCTATTTATGCCAAAAAACTTGGTGTCGATACGGAAAACTTACTCATCTCGCAACCTGATAACGGTGAACAGGCGTTGGAAATTGCCGATGCCCTGGTGCGCAGTGGCGCCATTGATATAATTGTTGTTGATTCAGTCGCAGCATTAGTGCCAAAAGCGGAAATAGAAGGAGAAATGGGTGATTCCCATGTTGGTCTGCAAGCCCGACTAATGTCGCAAGCTCTGCGGAAACTAACCGGCATAATCAGCAAGTCACGGACGACCGCTATTTTTATTAATCAGATCCGGGAAAAAGTAGGGGTCATGTTTGGCAATCCGGAGACTACAACGGGTGGACGAGCTCTGAAGTTTTACGCCTCCGTTCGCCTAGAAGTGCGGAAAGCCGAAGCAATAAAACAAGGAAGCGAAGTCATTGGCAGCCGTACGAGGATAAAAGTCGTAAAAAACAAAGTAGCTCCTCCTTTTCGGCAAGCTGAGTTTGACATCATGTACGGCGAAGGTATTTCCCGCGAAGGCAGCCTGGTTGACATCGGTACAGAGCTGGATATAATCACCAAGAGCGGCTCATGGTATTCTTATAAAGATAGTCGGTTAGGACAAGGCAAAGAGAATGTTAAAGAATACTTAAAAGAGAATCCGCACATTGCTGAAGAAATTGAAATGAAAATCCGCGAAGCCTTAACAGGCGGGGCTATAAAGTTAACTACCAGTGCGGTTGATGACATTGCTGTCGATGAAGCGTGAGGCGCTTTCTACGGCATTGCGGCTTTTAGCCGGAAGGGCCTATAGTGAGCAAGAATTACGCGCAAAATTACTAAAGTGCGGATACGCGAGCTGCGACATTAATTGCGTGGTGACGGAGCTGCGCGAGCGTGGCTATCTGGATGATGACGCGCTTTGTCGCTTTTTGCTTGACAAGTATCGGCGCGCCGGAAAGTATGGCAAACAGGCAATTATCAGTAAACTCCGGCAGCGTGGTTTGCCAGCTAAGATTGTGGAAGAGGCCGCCGTCTCCTTTGACTATTACGAAGAATGGGAATATGCCGCAAAACTTATTCGCCGCCGTTTCGGGGAAGATTACAGTGACTTGGCCGCGATTATTCGCTATTTAGGCGCTAAAGGCTTTTCGCGTGCGGCAATTTTGCAAGCCCTCCGGCATGTATCGCAGGAGACCGAACTCTAAAAGAAAAAGTCAAGAAGTTCCGGTTAACTTGACACTACTCTGAAAAACATTTACAATTAAATTAACCAATCGTGTAACCAGATACCGTCTATTCAACCTTTTAAGAGAACCTTAATGCTTACAGAAGCAATTAGTGAAGGTGCTTAAAGGCCGAGTTAAAACTCGGCTTTACCTTTAATATGTTGTTGATAAGGAGGTGAAATTATCGTCGACATTATTTTAACTGCTGTCATCGCGGGAATAGCGGGAGCAGGACTTGGTTACTGGGTACGAAGGAATATCGCCGAGGCCAAGATTGCTACAGCAGAAGACGCCGCCCGAAAAATTATTGAAGAGGCGGAAAAAGCCGGCGAAGCCAAGAAAAAGGAAGCTCTGGTAGAAGCGAAGGAAGAAATTCATAGGCTGCGAACCGAATATGAGCGTGAGGTTAAAGAACGCCGTAATGAACTGCAACGCCTTGAACGCCGTTTAATGCAGAAGGAAGAAAATCTTGACCGCAAAATCGACGCTTTGGAGAAGAAAGAAGAAATTCTTAGCCGCAAAGAAGCGGAGATCGATAGAAGTCAAGAAAAAATCAATGAGCTATACGCAAAACAGTTGGCCGAATTGGAACGGTTATCAGGCCTAACTTCGGAAGAAGCGCGCAGCTTGTTATTGGCGAACGTTGAAGATGAAATCAAACATGAGACGGCCATGCTGATCAAGGAATTAGAACAGCAGGCCAAAGAAGAAGCTGATAAAAAGGCGCGTGAAATAATTTCTTTGGCTATTCAGCGCTGTGCGGCCGATCATGTAGCGGAGACTACCGTTTCGGTAGTAAACTTGCCTAATGATGAAATGAAGGGACGGATTATCGGCCGTGAAGGGCGGAATATTCGTACCTTGGAAACACTGACTGGTATCGACTTGATTATTGACGATACGCCTGAAGCGGTAATTTTGTCAGGCTTTGACCCGGTACGTCGCGAAGTGGCGAGAATCGCTTTGGAAAAACTAATTGCCGATGGTCGCATTCATCCTGCCCGAATTGAGGAAATGGTGGAAAAGGCGCAAAAAGAAGTAGAACAGAAAATTAAAGAAGCCGGTGAACAGGCTACATTTGAAACAGGTGTGCACGGACTGCATCCTGAACTGGTAAAACTTCTTGGTCGTCTCAAGTTCCGCACAAGCTATGGGCAAAATGTTTTAAAACATTCTGTTGAGGTGGCGCATTTGGCTGGAGTGATGGCTGCCGAACTTGGTGTAGACGTTATGTTGGCCAAACGGGCTGGCCTGCTCCACGATATCGGCAAAGCCGTAGACCACGAGGTTGAAGGGCCTCATGTGACGATCGGGGCAGAATTGGCAAAGAAATACCGCGAATCGCCGGAAGTAGTCAATGCCATCGCCGCTCACCACGGTGATGAAGAACCTAAGACTATTCAAGCTGTGCTTGTTGCGGCCGCCGACGCTGTATCAGCGGCACGGCCTGGAGCGCGACGGGAAACATTGGAGAGCTATCTTAAACGGTTAACACGATTGGAAGAAATTGCCGAATCTTTTGACGGCGTTGAAAAGTCTTACGCCATTCAGGCCGGGCGCGAAATTCGTATCATGGTCAAACCGGAAAAAATTGATGATTTGGCTTCCGTCCGTTTGGCGAGAGATATTGTTAAGAAAATTGAAAGTGAACTGGAATATCCCGGTCAAATAAAAGTAACGGTAATTCGTGAGACCCGAGCGGTTGATTATGCAAAATAGGCTACAAAAACGACCTTGAGTTTGCTCAAGGTCGTTTTTTAACCAATTTTTCCATTAATTAAAAAAAGCGGAAAAGAGGATTTGGTCTTGCTATTAGAGAATATTACTTCATTGCTTAAGGAGCATCGTCATTATACTCACTTTACTTATGGATGGTGAAACCTATGCCGAGATATTCTCAAGAGGATGAACAAATTTCGGACGGCGTCAACTTACTCGTTTCTCTTTTAGTCCGTTATCCGGAAATTGGCACAATTAGTTTTGCACCGGAAAATAATTCGCTAAAAATGACATTTTTACTATCAGGCATGCTCTCGTCTTCCGAGTTTGTTCTCATGAAAAAACTGCTCCTTGACAGTATCGCCGCTTATCATGAGTTAGAGGGCATCGAGATATTTATGACTGATGTGACCTATTATACTTATGACCAAGTGACGATGCTAACGATTTATCGCGATGTAGCTACGATAACTAAAGGCGAGATTGCCCTAATTATTTCTCTTTTACGTGATAAACTGGCAGAACGTTTGGTTACTGATCACAATGAAGGAATGTTGGAAGAGGACCTTATGGCACAGGAAGAACTGATCGAAAGTATGCTGGAAAGCATGCGAAAGCAACAATCGGCCCACGGGTTAATTGGCATCCGTGAAGACGGACGGGTTCTCGTCTTTAATAAATAGCCCATCAAAAGGTAATTTTCCTCAGGAAATTGCCTTTTTTATTTTTGGCGAAAAAAGGGGATCTAAAAGTAAAATTTGTTACAATTATTTGAAATTTCACGAAGGAAAAAAGGAATTTTTTTGTTTAGCAAGAATAACACAAGTAGAATTTTATATATCCTGTCTAATTAAAGGAGGGTACTAAGTCAACATGGAAGTTTTGAAAGTGTCAGCAAAATCTAATCCTAATTCCGTAGCAGGCGCTTTGGCCGGAGTGCTGAGAGAACGCGGTGGTGCCGAAATTCAGGCCATCGGCGCCGGAGCACTCAACCAAGCCGTAAAAGCAGTAGCGATAGCAAGAGGCTTCGTAGCTCCGCATGGTGTCGACCTAATCTGCATCCCTGCCTTTACGGATATTATCATTGATGGTGAAGAGCGTACCGCCATCAAGCTTCTTGTCCAGCCCCGCTAGCATTGGTGATACAAAGCCTGTTCTGGGTATCAGAGCAGGTTTTTTGTTTTAAAGAGAGAATTTTTAACATAATGACATAATACATAAAAGAAAGTACGACGATAGGAGGTTTAGACATGCGTGTTCAATTAATGTCAGGTTCGCCAATAAATGTTTTATGCGACACGTTAATCATCAGTCTTTTTGAAGGAATGATGAATCCTGGCGGGGCCGCAGAAGCTGCCGACGAAGCGCTAAAGGGCCAAATTAGTTCCCTGGTCCGTGATTTGCCTGATTGTGGTCAGTTTGGAAAAACAACAATTCTGCATACATTTTCCGGCCTGGGCTGTAAAAGGTTAATCATTCTTGGTCTTGGCAAAAAGGAAGATTTAACGGTTAACAAGCTGCGCCACTTATCCGCTATTGCAATTCGAGCAGCGCAGCAAGTCCGAGCGAAGACGGTCGCTACTACGATTTGCGGCGCAGACGCTGGCGGCCAACCGGTGGATAAAGCCGCTCAAGCGCTGGTTGAGGGAGCTATTCTTGGTAACTATCATTTTTCGTATTATAAAACAGACAAAAAAGAATTTTCAGCCGTAGAAGAACTTATCATCGTTGAACAAGACGACCGACGAAACGCACTAATCAAAGACGCAGTCAACAGAGGGCAGATCATCGCAGAGGCGGTCAATTTGGCCCGTGACTTGGTAAATTATCCGGCATGCCATATGACGCCGGCCAAAATGGTTTGGCACGCTACGGAAATTGCCAGAAGCGGCGGATTGGAACTGATAGTACTTGACCGGGAGCAGATGCGCGAACAAAATATGCATGCCCTGTTGGCGGTTGCCCAGGGAAGTGATGAGCCGCCTAAAATGATTGTACTTAAATATGCCGGTGATCCACTCAGTAAAAATGTCCTTGGTTTTATTGGTAAAGGAATAACTTTTGACAGCGGTGGCCTATCCCTCAAACCAAGTGAAGGCATGCAGGAAATGAAGGACGACATGGCCGGCGGTGCTGCTGTTTTGGGGGCAATGGCAGCAATAGCTCGGTTAAAACCGAAAGTTAACATCATCGGGGTTGTGCCTTGTACGGAAAACATGCCTTCCGGAAAGGCGCTAAAACCGGGAGATGTTATTTCTTCTCTTGAAGGTAAAACAATTGAGATTATTAGTACCGATGCGGAAGGTCGTCTCATTCTCGCTGACGCTGTTGCCTACGCCCGTAAGCTTGGCGCTACCCATCTTATTGACATTGCTACACTGACAGGAGCGTGTATCGTAGCCTTAGGTTCTAATGCTAGCGGGGTTATTAGCAACAACCGGGAGTGGTGTCGCCAGGTAATTGATGCGGCCGAAGAAGCTGGGGAAAAACTATGGGAACTCCCGAACTTTGAAGAGTACCAAGAGCAGATAAAGAGTCATATTGCCGATCTCAAAAATTCAGGCGGCCGGCAGGCAGGAGCCATTACGGCCGGTCTGTTCATCGGCCATTTTGTTGGGCAGTGCCCATGGGTTCATATAGACATTGCCGGCACGGCGTCGGCGGATAAAGAGTACGGCTACAACGTCAAAGGCGGTACCGGTGTTGGTGTGCGCACCCTCGTACAGGTAGCGCTTAAACAGGCGGGTCAGATTTAACGCTATGGCTGCCGACCTGCATATTCATACGACCGCTTCGGATGGACGCCTTAATCCCGGGGAAGTAGTGGAACAGGCTGTCCAAGCGGGGCTTAACTGTATTGCCATTACTGATCACGATACCGTGGACGGTTTAAAAATTTTGATGGAAGAAAATAAAGAAGGACTGCGTATCATCCCGGGGATAGAATTCAGCACCGACCTGCCGCAACATGAAGTTCATATTCTGGGTTACTATATTGACTGGTGCGAGGATGAGCTTTGCAGCTGTCTGGAACGACTTGCGGCTGGCAGACAGACGCGGCTGCGGCTGATGGTCGATAAGATAAACCGGCTCGGCTATAAAATCGATTATGAGCGGGTAATTGAAATTGCTGGCAATTCTGTTGCCGTTGGGCGACCTCATGTGGCTAAAGCTTTAGTTGAGCAAGGGTTTTTCCCTTCGGTGAATGATGTTTTTAAGAGTTTGCTGCGGAAAAACGGCCCTGCTTATGTCCCCCATTATAAGTTCACGCCGCTAGAGGTTATTAATCTCATAAAAAAGGCGGGCGGGTTTGCTGTTCTCGCCCATCCTGGCTTGATTGGCAGCGATAATATCGTTGCTGAACTCATCCGGCTTGGCCTTGATGGTCTTGAGGTATATCATCCGGAACACAATACCGAACAGACAGAAAAATATTTACAAATAGCAGAAAAAAACAGTCTTTTTGTTACGGGGGGTTCAGACTTTCATGGTATTCCTGGCCGGTTTCCCCCTGTATTAGGAATTTTTACTATTGACAGTAATTTAGTCACCCGCATGGAGCGCCTTCGCTACAAAGTACAAGCATGAAAACACTGGTACCGGAATATATTCTCTGTACAGAAAGATTGGGGGGGAATATCGTGGGCGACGATGCTGTTTTGCTTGACGAACTGAGGGCGCGCATCCGGGAACTGGAGGATAAAGTGGAAGCATTGCGTATCAGCCGCCGGGTGCTTATGAACTTAATTGATACAATAGAACGCGAAAAGCGTGAGAAAGTTTTGCGGTTGGAAATGCAGAACGAAAAACTACAAAAGAACAATTGCCGGTATGCGCGGGCGATCATGTATCGTAATGTGAGGATAACTCAACTAGAGGATCAGCTTCGCCTGCTAACCCCAAACCCAAATATGTCGGGAAATGCTCCTACTTGACAACACCTGTAAAGGTGTTTATTTTTATTATGAACATAAAATGCAGGAGGCGTCTGGCATGGAAGTTGTTGCATTAGTTGGCCCGAGTGGTACGGGCAAAAGCCATCGGGCTTTGATTGTAGCGCATGAACATAATATCGACGCCATTATTGATGACGGGCTACTAATCAAGGACAATAAAATCATAGCAGGATATTCCGCCAAAAAAGAACCAAGCAAAATCCGTGCCGTCAAAAGAGCTATTTTCATGGACGCTGAGCATGCCCGTCAAGTACGGGAAGCAATAGAGCGTGTCGCCCCTGAACGCATTTTAATTTTGGGTACTTCCGTAAATATGGTAAATAAAATAATTGATGCTCTTGCCTTGCCTCCTATTACGAAAATTATTCGTATCGAGGAAATTGCTACAAGAGCGGAAATTGCTAAAGCCCGGGAAAGCCGGTTGAAAGAAGGCAAGCATATTATACCCGTACCTACGATTGAACTGAAGCCGCACTTTTCCGGATACCTCATCGATCCTTTGGAGATATTTTTTAAAAAGCCGCAGGCAAAACGGCGCAAACTTGGGGAAAAATCCATTGTCCGTCCTACTTTTAGTTATTATGGCAAATTGCTTATCTCCGACGCTACCATTGCTTCTATTGTTGACTATGTTGCCACTAGTGATCTAGCCATTACTAGGACGGGACAAATAAATATAAAAAATTCTCAGGACAAAGAAAAAGGAATTTCCATCTCCTTAGACGTAACTATTAAATATGGACAGCCCATATGGGATGTCGTTCATCAAGCGCAGCACCGCATTAAAAATATGGTTGAATACATGACGGGAATGACAGTTAAAGAAGTTAATATTGAAGTTAAGCGGCTCAGTATTGACTAGCTGAGGAGGGATGATAATGGAAAAAGAAACGAACAGGCTTGTTCTGTTCTCAGGTTACGCGAAATTACCAACTGGTATAACGGCAAGTGAAATGTATAAGGTGATTGGTGTAATTGTACTGATTGATGTGTTAACAGGGGAAATTGTCGAAGCCGACTGCACGCTCGCCACACAACTTGCCCGTAAACATGTTTCGGCCGCTCTTGTAGGCCATAGTTTAAAAAACGGGCCTGACCAAGCATTGCGGACAATTGATCTCGTATATCAAGGGAGCGCCAAAAGGGCTATTATCACGGCAATTCGCATTATTTACGACAAGTATCGCAGCTACACTGAAGGAACTATTCCGAGTGTACTAGATTAGGAGTTGCAAAAATGACAGAAAACGTAAAACTTATCGGTACTGGGTTTATCGTGGGAATTTTCAGCGGTTTACTTGGTGTCGGAGGCGGAGTATTCCTGGTGCCAATCATGGTTTCTTGCTTTGCCATCGCTCAACACACTGCCCATGGGACGTCTTTGGCTGTCGTTATTCCTACCGCTATCGTCAGCGCTATTATCTATGGTTTTCACGGCAATGCCGATCTTGGGGTGTCGCTGAATTTGATCGTCGGCAGCGTTATTGGCGCCAGTATCGGCGCCCGAATTATGAAAAAAATACCGGCAGCGCAGCTTAAACGTCTGTTTGGAATATTGCTGGTTTTTGTCGGTCTGAGGATGGTATTCGCATGACGGCTTTAATTACTTTTGTAATGGGGCTTTTTGCCGGAATATTAAGTGGTCTGCTGGGGATTGGCGGCGGCGTGGTTTTAGTCCCCATGATGGTCTTTTTTCTGGGAATATCGCAGCATACGGCGCAAGGAATATCGATGTTAGTTATTATCCCAACGGCTATTGCCGGTATCTTGCAGTTTCATAAAGACAAGTTGATCAATTATCGCGTAGCAGGCTATCTAGCCTTGGGTGCCATAGCTGGAGCCCTACTCAGCGCTAACTTTGTCCAAGCTATTCCGGCCGAAACGTTGAAACGCCTGTTCGGAATTTTTGTTATTGTCACAGGTCTTCGGATGGTTTTAGCAAAACCTAAGAAATCATAGCATAATTATCCACCCTTGCTTATTATTTAAATGAAGAGGGGGTGGATTTTTTGTTGGATTTAAAAATCAAGAACGGATTGGTCGTGGATGGTACTGGGCAAGAGGGTTAT
>NZ_AAWL01000038.1 GCF_000169155.1 Thermosinus carboxydivorans Nor1 | reverse complement strand
CCGGTGAAATTGAAATACCTGTGAAGATGCAGGTTACCCGCGACTGGACAGAAAGACCCATGGAGCTTTACTGCAACCTGACATTGGATTTTGGTAAAGCATGTACAGGATAGGTGGGAGACAGAGAAGCATGGGCGCAAGCTCGTGTGGAGTCGACGTTGGGATACCACCCTTGGTTTACTGGAGTTCTAACTGGAGGAGTAACGAACCTCAGGACAGTGTCAGGCGGGCAGTTTGACTGGGGCGGTCGCCTCCGAAAGAGTAACGGAGGCGCCCAAAGGTTCCCTCAGCGCGGATGGAAATCGCGCGGAGAGTGTAAAGGCAGAAGGGAGCTTGACTGCGAGACGGACAGGTCGAGCAGGGACGAAAGTCGGGCTTAGTGATCCGGTGGTACCGAGTGGAAGGGCCATCGCTCAACGGATAAAAGCTACCCTGGGGATAACAGGCTAATCTCCCCCAAGAGTCCATATCGACGGGGAGGTTTGGCACCTCGATGTCGGCTCATCACATCCTGGGGCTGAAGTAGGTCCCAAGGGTTGGGCTGTTCGCCCATTAAAGTGGTACGTGAGCTGGGTTCAGAACGTCGTGAGACAGTTCGGTCCCTATCCATCGCGGGCGCAAGAGACTTGAGAGGAGCTGCTCCTAGTACGAGAGGACCGGAGTGGACGGACCAATGGTGTACCAGTTATACCGCCAGGTGTACAGCTGGGTAGCTACGTCCGGAACGGATAAACGCTGAAAGCATCTAAGCGTGAAACCGGCCTTAAGATGAGGTCTCTCACAACGGAAGTTTGGTAAGGCCCCTTGCAGAAGACAAGGTAGATAGGCCAGGAGTGTAAGGCGGGCAACCGCTTGAGCGGACTGGTACTAATCGGCCGAGGGCTTGACCTAAAAGGCTAAAAAATGTGCGAAAAACTTCTGTGCAGCTTTCAGGGATTTCCCCAAAATAAATATCCGGTGTCGATAGCTACGGGGATCCACCTGTTCCCATACCGAACACAGAAGTTAAGCCCGTAAACGCCGAAAGTACTTGGCTGGAGACGGCCTGGGAGGATAGGTAGACGCCGGTATATTCCTCGGTAGCTCAGTCGGTAGAGCAATCGGCTGTTAACCGATCGGTCGCAGGTTCGAGTCCTGCCCGGGGAGCCAATTATAGGGGCGTAGCCAAGTCGGTAAGGCACGGGACTTTGACTCCCGCATGCGTTGGTTCGAGTCCAGCCGCCCCTGCCAACTTAATATGACCCACTAGCTCAGTTGGTAGAGCACCTGACTTTTAATCAGGGTGTCGATGGTTCGAGTCCATCGTGGGTCACCAAACCCGGAGGGGTTCCCGAGTGGCCAAAGGGAGCAGACTGTAAATCTGCCGGCGTTCGCCTTCGTTGGTTCGAATCCAACCCCCTCCACCATATTATCGCGGGGTGGAGCAGTTGGTAGCTCGTCGGGCTCATAACCCGAAGGTCGCAGGTTCAAGTCCTGCCCCCGCAACCAACATGCTGGTGTAGCTCAGTTGGCAGAGCGTATCCTTGGTAAGGATAAGGTCGCCGGTTCAATCCCGGCCATCAGCTCCATTTAACAATGCGGGTGTAGCTCAATGGTAGAGCCCCAGCCTTCCAAGCTGGTTGCGTGGGTTCGATTCCCATCACCCGCTCCATTAACTGCCGGGGTGGCGGAACTGGCAGACGCAAGGGACTTAAAATCCCTCGGGTGGTAACACCCGTACCGGTTCGATTCCGGTCCTCGGCACCAGAAAATTTACACGCGGTCGTGGCGGAATTGGCAGACGCGCTAGACTCAGGATCTAGTGGAGGCAACTCCATGGAGGTTCAAATCCTCTCGACCGCACCATTTCATTTTACCCTCCCCCAATATGCGGTTGTGGCGGAACTGGCAGACGCACCATCTTGAGGGGGTGGCGCCCAAAAGGCGTGTGAGTTCAAATCTCACCAACCGCACCAAAACTATTTAAGAAGGCTTTCAGGAGTAATCTTGAAAGCCTTCTTTCATATTTTATTTTAGTTCAGTCCGTGTCATAATGGAACCAGGTAACGTATGAGCTAAGGAGGCAGCAACTTGATTATCAGCGCCAGCCGCAGGACGGACATACCGGCGTTTTACTCCGAATGGTTCATTAACAGAATACGCGCAGGGTTTTGTACGGTTATCAATCCCTTTAACCGGAAACAGGTAGCTTATGTTTCTTTGCAGCCCGGCGATGTAGATGTTATTGTTTTTTGGACGCGCAACGCCCGGCCGCTGCTTCCTTATCTATCAGAATTATCAGCGCGAGGCTACCGCTACTATTTTCATTACACCCTAACAGGGTATCCGTTAATGCTGGAGCCCTATGCTCCTTCTGTAGAGCAGTCAATGGTGAATTTCCGGGAACTTGCCGGCATGATAGGAGCGGATAAACTTATCTGGCGTTATGATCCCATCTTGGTGAGCGACATAACCGACTATGAATATCATCGGCGTAATTTCGCGGCGTTGGCGGCGCAGCTGGAGGGCTTTACCCGGCGGGTTGTTGTCAGCTTGGCCGATGAATACCGCAAGGCGGCATCCAATTTTCGTAAGCTAGCCCAGCAGGGGATTACGGTTAGGACAGACTATAGCGGCGACGCTTTTGCCGACCTAATGACCTGTCTTAGTACTATAGCGCGAAAGCATGACATGGAAATTTTCAGTTGCGCCGAGATTTATGACCTCAAGCCTTATGGCATTTTTCCCGGAAAATGCATTGACGATAAATATCTACGCGCCGTCTTTGGCATCCAAGTAGCGGCCGGCAAAGACAAGTCGCAACGGCCCGCCTGCGGCTGCGTGCCGAGCAAAGATATCGGGTTTTATGATACGTGTTTACATGGCTGCCTATATTGCTATGCCGGTACATATCATGCCGCATACAAAAACCGGCTGGCTCACGATCCTGTTTCTCCGTCCCTTATCGGTTGGTATGAAGCATAAACAAGCCCGGTACAAGGCTCTGCCTTGTATCGGGCTTACTAATTCAGCGTCGCTGCTTTTAACTTTTTGCTTTCTAGTATTTTTCCATCTTATAGTCGACGAAGTCACGGCCATACTTTTTTTCAAGGTAAGGAATGAGACCACCGGCCGAAAGAATTTCCATGACCGGTTCCGACAGCGGGGTAGCCTTATAGGTTTCGCCGGTGGTCTTGTTAGCAATTTCGCCGGTTTGCAGGTTTATGGCGATCGTGTCACCGTCGCGGATGCGGTCTACTTCTTGACATTCCAGTACGGGAAGACCAATGTTGATAGCGTTACGGTAAAAGATGCGGGCAAAAAATTTGGCCACGATGGCGCCAACGCCGGCCATTTTTAGCGCAATGGGCGCTGTTTCCCGGCTGGAACCCGGGCCAAAGTTGGCGCCAGCTACGAGAATATCACCGGGTTTGATTTTTTTGGTGAATTGTTCGTCGATGCCTTCCATGGCATGCTGGGCGATAATTTCCAGTGACTTTTCAAGGTACTGAGGAGGGGAAATAAGGTCGGTATTAATATTGTCACCGTACTTGAGGACATTGCCCTGTAAGATTTTCATACCTTCTTCCTCCTATAAGAATTTCCGCGGATCAGTAATTTTGCCTTCAATGGCGGCCGCCGCTACCGAGGCAGGAGAGGCCAGGAAGATTTCTGCTTCTTTATGCCCCATGCGGCCGACAAAGTTCCGGTTGGTGGACGAGATAGCCCGCTCGCCCCGGGCGAGGATGCCGCTGTGGAGTCCCAGGCAGGCGCCGCAGCTTGGGGCCAAAATCATGGCGCCGGCATCGGACAGAATTTCGATAATTCCCTCGCGGACGGCGCGATGATAAATTGACCGCGACGCCGGCGATACCAATAGCCGCACATCAGGATGGACTTTTCGCCCTTTTAGGATCTTGGCCGCTTCGACAAGGTCCGGGTATCGGCCGTTGGTGCAAGAACCAAGATAGGCTTGATGAATGACTTCGCCTTCGGCCTCGGTGATGTCTACTACTTTGTCCACTTCGTGGGGAAGGGCAATCTGTGGGACCAACGTATCGGCGTTAAACTCAAATTTCTGCGCGTATTCAGCGTCGGGGTCGCTGTACAGCGGCGTGCCTTTCGGCGCGCCGATGCTTTCCAAATAGGCGAAGACCTTGTCGTCCGGCGCCATTAAACCTGTTTTAGCGCCTGCTTCAACGGCCATATTTGCAATGGTCATCCGCTCGTCGACCGAGAGATTTTCGATACAGCTGCCGGCAAATTCCATAACTTTGTAAGTTGCTCCGGCTTGGCCGATTTCCTTGATCGTCCGGAGGATAATATCTTTGGCGTAGACGCCTTGTTGCAGTTTGCCGTGCCAGACGAATAGCATTGTTTCCGGAACGCGCAGCCAGATCTGTCCGGAAACCAGCACGCCCAACATTTCTGTGGAACCGATACCCGTCCCAAAACAGCCGAAAGCCCCGGCGGTCGTAGTATGGGAATCCGTTCCGACCATCAGTGTCCCAGGGATATCAAAGCCTTTTTCTGCCAAAACCTGATGACAGGGGCCAAGCCCTTCGTAGTACTTATTGATACCGTATTCCTTGGCCCAATTGCGGGTAAACTGTAAAATTTCTGCCTGCGTAATGTTGGCGGCCGGCGAATAATGGTCGGAAATAATAACTACTTTTTCTTTATCCCAGATTTGATCGCCCAGTCTTTTAATATGCTCGGCGATGACTACCCGCGGACCCAGCAAGTCATCCATCATGGCGGTGTCCACATTGGCCCAAACGAATTCGCCGGGCTTAACTTGGCGTTTATTGGCCGCCCTGGCAATGATTTTTTCGGCCATTGTCATGCCCATAGGGGTACCCTCCTTGTCGCATTTTGTAAATGTTTTTATTATAACATGAGCAAGCAATTTATTGAAGGAACGGTATTGGAGGGAGGCGCATTTTTTATTCTGAGTAGTGTATATTGCCGCCGGGATTGGATGGTAAATTAAAATGTTTATTTAAAGAGAAAAATTATTTATTAAACCTCTTGCTTATAATTGGACAAGTCTGTTAAAATAAAAACAAGGTAAATATTACCAAGCGCAAATTAAAGGAGGATCTGCTATGATCAGTGCTAAAATGCAGGATGCTTTAAATCGTCAAATCCAGGCAGAATTTCAGTCGGCTTACCTCTACCTTGCTATGTCGGCTTATTGCGAGTCGAAAAATTTAAAAGGCTTTGCCCATTGGCTTAAGGTACAATACCAGGAAGAAACTGGCCATGCTCTCAAGATCCTTGATTATCTCCTCGAACGGGGCGGCACGGCAGAACTGAAGGCAATTGAAGCGCCGTCGGTTGAATTTGGGTCGCCGGCTGAAATTTTTGAAAAAGTCCTCGCTCATGAACAGCATATAACCAGTTTGATTCATAATCTGTATGAGACAGCAGTCGCAGAGAAAGATCTTGCGACGCAAGTTTTTCTCCAATGGTTCATTACCGAGCAAGTGGAAGAAGAAGCCAGCGCCAGCGATGTACTGGAGCGGATCAAGATGGTTGGCGACCGCAGCAGTTCTATTCTTTATCTTGACAAAGAACTTGGCAAACGGGAAGGTTAAAATAAAGACTCCCCAGACGTATAAAGCGTATGGGGGGTCTTTTGATTTTTATGCCTTAAGTGTGTCGGTATCTTGCTCTGCCAATGTTTGCTCGGCGCGTTTTATGGCTTCCCTTACCATCATTCCTACTTCGCGGGTGGTGACGTCACCCCAGTCGCCGTCTTCAATCTTGTTGCCAAAGCCAAGATCATGGGCCAACTTTTTTTTGAGTTTATCGGACATGACTCCATCCATCTGTATCACCTCCGGCGAATTTTACGGTATTTCTTCATATAGCTTGAAACAAACAGCCTGTATTTATGATGACAATTTTTGTTGGTGATTTTCCGATGGTTAGCAATAGTCGAAATTTATATTTCTGGCCTTAGCAGGGTTTGGTAAGGAGATACGAGAAATAATCATGTGGGCACGCCGTAAATTTTGGCAAGGTGAGGGCTGAGAGTGAATAAACAGGAGTACCGCATTGGATTGTATGTGCTGTTTGCAGAAATGTTAAAGGAACCGACTGAGGAATTTGCCCAAGAATTACCGGACATGGTGCAGTATTGCCATGAGGCGTTTGCTGCTTTAGGGTATAATATACCTTTAGCGGCTTACCAGGGATGGGGCCGTTGGGCTGACGATGTCCAGGCTCTTAAAGACGCCTACCTTCGCGCGTTCGTTTTTCCGCCTGACCGGCGGTTGGTGCCAGTTGAGTCAATATACCGGCAATGGACCTTCGATGAAACGGCCGAAGTTCCTATTGCCAAAGAAAAAGGTTATCTTATGAGCGATGCTGCGCTCCATATGCTGGAGCTCTATAAACAATACGGGTTGGAAATTCCCCGTGAATTTCGGAGTATGCCCGACCATCTCTGCCTGGAACTGGAGTTTGCCGCCTTTCTGCTGGAAAAGGAAAGCCCCACGCGCCAGGCGGTTTATATTCGCGAACATCTTGACTGGGTAGGCGACCTATGCCAGGACGCGTTTAGTCTGGAAATTCCGCAGTTTTACCGTGAGGTTGTTTACGTTATTTCCTTGTTCCTGGAGCATGAATTGCAGGCAGTAGCGGAGGCGAGTTAAGTATGGCGTTAAAATTGGAAATAGCGCAGGAAATGCTGTTGGCCGCGGTCGCCGTCATGCCGGTCGAGCGCCAGCCGTTGGCGCACTGCTGGCAGCGCGTGCTGGCCGAAACGGTGATTGCCGATATCGATTTTCCGCCCTTTGACCGTTCACCTTTGGATGGGTATGCCGTCATTGCCACTGAGGTTGAACAGGCTCGGCCGGACGCCCCAGTGCGCTTACGTCAGATCGAAAACATTGCCGCCGGTAGTGTTGCCCGTGAATCCGTCCGGCCTGGCACGGCTTGCCGCATTATGACCGGAGCGCCAATCCCGCCGGGCGCGACTGGTGTCATCCGGCTGGAGGATACGGCGGTAGACGGCGATATCGTTTCAATTATGGCCGGTGCGGGGGCGGCCAAAAACATCTGTCGGCGCGGCGAAGAAATCGCCACCGGTGAAGTTATATTAACCGCCGGCACTGTTATCAATGCTGGTGCGATGGGCATGCTGGCCGTACTGGGTAAGGCTGAACCGCTCGTTTATGTTCGGCCGCGCGTCGCGCTTATTGCCACCGGCAGCGAGCTCATTGCGGTCGATGAACCGTTGGTGCCGGGGAAAATTCGTAATTCCAATAGCTACATGCTCAGCGCCCAGGTGCAGGAGGCTGGCGCTCAGGCGCGGCTACTCGGCGTGGCCGGCGACGATGTGGACGCCATTGCCGAACTTGTCGAATACGCTGCCGACTGTGATGTTTGTATTACCACCGGTGGCGCATCGGTGGGTGATTATGATTTAATCGGCGAAGTCTTTAAGAAGTTGGGCGTGAAGGTACTGTTTGAACGCGTCAGTATTAAACCGGGGATGCCGGTATTGGCCGGCGTGAAAGAAAATAAGTTGTTTATTGGCTTGTCCGGTAATCCGGCGGCGGCCAGCATTTCATTCGAACAGTTGGTGCGGCCGGTTTTGCTCAAAATGAGCGGCCGTACTAATTGGTGGCGGCCGTGCGTTAAAGCTAGGCTGGCAGCGCCGTTTGGCAAAAGCACCGGGGCAAAACGCTTTGTTTGGGCTAGGTGTTGGCAAGGTGAAGCGGGGCTGCTCGCCGAGCCGCTTTCGCTTCAGGGCAATGGTATGCTAAAATCGGCCATTGCCGCTAATGCGCTTGTTGTCATTCCCGAAAACAGCCCGCCACTACCGGCCGGTACGGAAGTAGAGGTTATCCTTTTAGTCAACGGCTAAGGATTAGGTATATTTATGTGGTAATAATGAGAAAAATATAACAAAAGCTGGCAAAGACAATTGACTTTGTTCTTTTTCGTACTATACAATTGATATAGAAATAACCCCCCAGGGGTAGGGGGAGCGAAGGAAGGGTAGTAACGATGAAACGAATTGTGGTGATCGGCGGCGTGGCCGCTGGCCTGAAAGCGGCGTCGAAAGCAAGACGCTGCGACCCGAAAGCTCAAATCACGGTAGTGGAAAAAGGTGAACTCATTTCTTACGGCGCCTGCGGTATGCCTTATTATGTGGCGGGTGATGTAGACAACATCCAACAGTTGATGATGACTCCTGCCGGCGCGGTGCGTAATCCTGCTTTTTTCAAAAATGTAAAAGATATTGATGTCAAAACAAAGACGTTGGCGACCAAGATTAACCGCGAGCGTAAGACGGTAACGGTAAAAAATCTGGAGACAGGTGAGGAAGCTGAACTACCGTATGACAAACTGGTTATTGCCACCGGTGCTTCGCCGGTAAAACCACCGCTGCCGGGCATTGAGTTGGCCAACATTTTCCAGATGTGGCATCCCAATGATGCCAAAGCGGTGCGTGAAGGTTTGGAACGCGGCAAATTCAGCCGGGCGGTAATTATCGGTGCCGGTCTGGTAGGTATAGAAATGGCCGAAGCGCTTAAAATGTGGGAAATCGATGTTTCTGTAGTGGAAATGAAAGATCAAGTGTTTCCCGCCTTCCTTGACCAGGAAATTGCCGGCGCGGTGGAAAAATATGCCCGGGAAAAAGGTATCCACATTTACACGGGCGAGAAAGTGGAACGGTTCAACGGTGACGGCAGCGTGCGGGAGGTTGTCACCGACAAGCGCGTTTTGCCTGCTGATTTAGTAATACTTGCTATAGGTGTGCGGCCGAATGTAGAGCTGGCTAAGGACGCAGGCCTGCAACTTGGCGTTACCGGCGCTATTGCTGTTAACGAACATATGCAGACCAGCGACCCCGATATTTATGCCGGCGGCGACTGTGTTGAAAATACCAATATCATTACCGGCCGCAAGGTCTATGCGCCCATGGGGTCAACCGCTAACAAACACGGCCGGGTTATTGGCGAAAATCTCTGTGGGGCCAAGGCTAAATTCCGTGGTGTCCTCAATACTGTCGTCGTTAAGGTAATGGACCTTACCGTGGGTAAAGTTGGTCTGACGGAACGAGACGCGAAAGAACTGGGTTATGAATATGTAACCGCCCTAGTCGCCGGTCATGACCGGCCGCACTATATGCCAGGCGCCAAACTTATGAGTCTTAAAATTGTTGTCGATGCCAATACGCGCCGGGTTTTAGGCGCCCAAGCCTTTGGCGAGGCCGAGATTGCTAAACGTATCGATGTGATTGCCACGGCCATCACCTTAGGCGGCACTGTCGACGATCTGTTTGACATTGACCTGGCTTACGCACCGCCCTTCAGCAGTCCCATCGACAATGTGGCGGTGGCAGCCAACGCGGTTATGAATAAACTGGTCGGCAAGCTGAAAGGCATTTCGCCCTTGGAAGCCAAGGAAAAACTTAACTGTGAAGACATTGTCTTTCTCGATGTCCGAGTCGCCCGAAGAATGTAAGCAAATCCGGCTGGCAAATTGCAAGGACATCCGCTACATCCCGTTGGGGCAACTTCGCAATCGGTTGAATGAGCTGGATAAAGACAAAGAAATTATTGCCTTCTGCAAAATCAGTTTGCGTGGCTATGAAGCGGCACTCATCCTAGAGGGTGAAGGCTTTGATAAGGTGAAAGTCATGGAGGGCGGCATTGTCGCCTGGCCATTTGAGTGTGAAAAATAACATAACAGTGTTTGAAGGAGAACCGTCGGGAACGGTTCTCTTTTTTTTTTGTTTAGAGCCAGGAGGCGACCGGCCGTGGACTAAGTAGCTGAGTTTCTGTTGAAAACTTTGTTTCAAAATTCACACAT
>NZ_AAWL01000037.1 GCF_000169155.1 Thermosinus carboxydivorans Nor1 | reverse complement strand
CAACCTGTATGTTCCAAGCCAAAGAGGACTTGATCAAAACCGTGTTTATGGACAAGAGAGACAATGCGGTCCTGGAATTCTAAGATGCCAGGACGGTTGTTGGCAACGGAAAAACGACACAAAGGCCGTTTTTCTTCCTGAAGTGTTAAGCAACAAACAACATTGTCCTGACTGCTTACATCAATTCCGACAAACAAGGGAGATGGCATAGGAAACACCTCCTTTCAAACAGGATGAGGATGTCTACGGTCCTGGGATGTCCCTGGGAAACCCATGAACGACAGCCTTGCGTGCTATTGGAATACACCGGAGGCCACCGGTGCACAAGCCTTCCTCTGCTGGCGGAAGGGGCGGCCGAACGGGAAACATTCAGCGTGTAGGTCTATACCATGGGGCCAGGGGAACACTCTTACTGTGGAAGAACCCTTCAAGAGGGGCAACAGGGGGAAACGGAACATTCCCTTGGTAGACATCCACCTATGGCTATTTTCCCAAAGACATCCCAGGACCGTAAAGAGATTTTGAGGATGTTTCATTTTCAAAAATAAAGAAGAGCAGCTTTGGTTGATTATGTTAATCAACTGGTCGCTACTCTTAATATACAAGGGGGTATGAGGTATGAAGTATGAGGTATGAGGTATGAAGTATGAGGTATGAGGTATGAGGTATGAGGTATGAGGTGCGGCAGCACTTTACTCTAGTTACAAAAAATAAAAAAGCTTTAAATAAAGGGAGGAATTGTTTATGTTACAAAAACCGTATTTGATGGTTCCTGGGCCGACGGCTGTGCCGGAGCGGGTGCTGCAGGCCATGCACCGCCCGGTCATCAATCACCGCGGCCCGCAGTACGAGGCCTTGTTTCGCGATGTGAGCGACCGGCTGAAAACTGTTTTCAAGACTAAACAGGATGTGCTTACCTATCCGGCAGCCGGCACGGGCATGATGGAAGCGGCGGTGGTCAATATCTTGTCGCCAGGCGACCATGTCTTGGTGGTCAGTATCGGCGTCTTTGGCGATCGTTTCGCCGAAATTGCCGCTAAATTCGGCGCTGTCGTGGAAAAGCTGGATTTTGCCTGGGGGGAGGCGGCCGCCCCGCGCGTTTTGGCCGAGCGCCTGGCCGGCGACAAAGAAGGCCGTATCAAAGCCGTTTTTCTTACCCATAATGAAACGTCGACCGGTGTGACCAACGACGTTCAGGCCCTGGCGGCGGCGTGCAAGGGCCATCCTGCCCTGGTGGTGGTGGATGCCGTAAGTTCCCTCGGCGCCATGGACCTGGCGATGGATGAGTGGGGGCTGGATGTGGTCATTACCGGCTCGCAGAAGGCGCTGATGCTGCCGCCGGGTCTGGGCTTTATGGCCCTGAGCGAGCGGGCGTGGGCGGCATGCGCCCAAAGCACCATGCCTAAGTTCTACTGGGATGCCCAGGCGGTCAAAAAAGCGCTGGCCAAGGGGCAGAATCCGTATACACCGCCCGTCAGCCTCTTGTTCGGCTTGGCGGAAGCGCTGCGGCTGATTGAGGAAGAGGGTCTGGACAACATTTTTGCCCGCCACCGGACATTGAGGGCGGCGCTGCGGGCCGGCGTTCGGGCCATGGGGCTGGGGCTATTGGCCGACGACAAGGTTGCCTCGCCCGGGGTGACCGCCGTGTTGCCGCCGACCGGGATAGAAGCCAAAAAAATTCAAAAGACCATGCGCGAACGTTTCGGCATCACGTTGGCCGGCGGCCAGAAAAAGCTGGAAAACCAGATCTTCCGCATCGGCCATCTCGGGTATGTTGCCCAAACCGATATTTTGGTGACATTGGCTGCCCTGGAAATGACGCTGGCCCTGCTCGGACACAAAGTCGAGCTGGGCGCCGGGGTGCGCGCCGCGCAAGAAATACTTATGGAGGGATAGTGAATGAGAATATTGGTTGCTGATCCTGTTTCCGCCGAAGGCGTAAAACTCTTGCAGCAGCACTTTGAGGTAGATATCAGGCATAAACTGCCGCCGGAAGAACTTATCCGCGTGATCCCGGCCTATGACGCCCTGGTCGTGCGCAGTGAGACCAAGGTCACCAAGGCAGTCATTGACGCCGCGGCTAACCTGAAAGTCATCGGCCGGGCCGGTGTCGGCGTCGATAATATTGACGTCGAGGCGGCCACCAAACGGGGCATTATCGTTCTTAACGCCCCGGAAGGCAATACCGTAGCCGCAACCGAACATACCATGGCCATGATGCTGGCCCTGGCTCGCAACATTCCCCAGGCCCACGCCACCATGAAGGCCGGTGAGTGGCAGCGCAGCAAGTTCATGGGGGTGGAACTCAGGGGCAAAACGCTCGGCATCCTTGGTCTTGGCCGCATCGGCGCCGGGGTAGCCAAACGGGCCATGGCCATGGAAATGACGGTGCTGGCCTACGACCCATTTATCAATGCCGATAATGCCAAGGCGCTCGGCGTTGAGCTGGTTGAGCTGGACGAGGTGCTGGCCGCCGCCGATTTTCTTACCCTCCACCTGCCGTTGACGCCTGACACCAAGGGCCTACTCGGCCAGGATGCGTTTAAACGCATGAAGCGGGGGGTGCGCATCATTAACTGCGCCCGCGGCGGCATCATCGACGAGGCCGCCTTGGCCCAGGCCCTGCAGGACGGCACTGTGGCCGGCGCGGCAATAGACGTTTTTGAAAAGGAACCAGTTGACCCGAATAATCCGCTGCTTGGGCTAAACAACGTGGTACTTACTCCCCATCTTGGCGCCTCGACCGCCGAAGCCCAAGTCGGCGTGGCGGTGGATGTCGCGCGCGGCATCATTGCCGCGCTGCGGGGCGAGCCGGTGACCACGGCGGTTAATATGGCGCCCATCCCGCCCCATGTGCTGGAAGTCATTCAGCCCTACTTCAAGGTGGCGGAAAAAATGGGCTGTCTGGCCGTTCACCTGGCCGACGGCCGCATCGGCGCCGTGGACGTGGAGTATAACGGCGACATTAGTGAGGTAGATACGCGTCTCGTTACCACGGCCGTCATCAAGGGGATGCTCAACCCCATCCTGCAGGAAAACGTAAATTATGTCAATGCGCCCGGCATCGCCAAGGCGCGGGGCATTAAAGTCAAGGAAATAAAGAGCAAAGAGACGGCCAACTTCGCCAACCTCATCACCGTAAGGGTCCGCACCGACAAGACCGTCCATATGGTGGCCGGTACGCTGTTCGGCAAGACGGAAGGACGCATTGTCATGATTGACGGCTATCGCGTCGACGTCGACCCGCAGGGCTGGCTGCTGATCGGTCCCCATATCGACAAACCGGGGATGGTGGGCAAGGTGGGCACTATTCTGGGCGAGCACAACATCAATATCGCCGGCATGCAGGTCGGCCGCACCGAACAGGCCGGCACCAATATCATGGTGATGGCGGTGGAAAGTGACATTCCCACGCCGGTTATGCTGAAAATTAAGGCCGTCGACGGCATTCTCGGCGCCAAATTGGTCAACTTCAATGCCGGTTAAGGAGGGGTACTATGGCGACACGGTTTATTTTAGTACGCCACGGTGAGACGACCTGGAACCGGGAAGGCCGCTACCAGGGGCAGATTGACACGCCGCTTAGCGACTTTGGGAAGTGGCAGGGTGAAAGGGTGGCGGAGGCGCTCAAAAATATCCCGATTGACGCCTGTTACGCCAGCCCCCTGTCCCGCTCCTACGATACGGCCGTCATGTGCGCCCGCCATCACGGCCTTGCCGTTACGGCCGATGACCGGCTGCTGGAAATCAATCACGGCGAGTGGGAGGGGTTACTCGCCAGCGAAGTGGCGGCGCGCTATCCGGACCTGCTGGAAAAATGGCGGACGACGGTGGTCGATGTCAAGATGCCCGGCGGCGAGACCATCGCCGATGTGCGCGACCGGGCCATGGCCGCTTTCCGCGACTATGCGGTTCGCCACGGCGGTCAGACGGTGCTGGTGGTGGCCCACGACGCGGTCAACAAGGCGGTGCTATGCTCCATCCTGGATATTGACCTGTCCCATTTTTGGCAGGTCAAGCAGGACAATACCTGCATCAATGTCTTTGAATATCAGGACAATGGCCGCTGGCGGCTGGTGCTGATGAATTCGACGGCGCATCTCGGCTTTTTGTTCAGCGGTATTGAACAAAGAGGGCTATAAGGTCTGGACAAGAATTTATTAGCCGTTGCCAATGCCAACTTTAAAAAATAATTACCAGCAAATAAGCCGACCATAGGGTCGGCTTATTTGTATCTTTTGGCTTTCAGGTGGTGAATATTCATGCTAATACAATTCCAGTAGTTTTTTTACGTCAGGTTGGGTTGAAGATAGATTAACTGAAAGTGTCTTGACGCAGACAGGATAAGAGGGTTATCATATAAATAGATTTAAGTTTTTAAATATGTTAAAGTAATTTGCTATGGACTTTGTCCCAAAACCTGCATGTTCATCTTGTTGTTCCGCAGATATTACTATATGGAACCCAAAATATTAAGAGGGTAATTGTAAAGCATTGTGCTTGCCCCTCATAAAATTGGTAAGCGAAAGTGGTGCATGGCGTGAAAGATTTAGCCCAGATTTTCAAGGCATTAGGTGATGAAACAAGGCTGGAAATCGTAAAGATGCTTAGAGGACGCCAGCTTTGCGTGTGCGAGATTATGGACGCGTTTAAGCTGTCGCAGCCGGCCATATCCCACCATCTGAAAATATTGCGGCAGGCCGGCGTAATCGACGATGCCAAGGAAGGCAAATGGGTATTTTATAGTTTAAATCCGGAAGCGTTTAGGTTGATTGAAGCGTTTTTAACGCAGATTAGGCGGCTGGATGAGGGCGAGGCGAGGCGCAGGCCTTGTTCGCCGTACCAAATTCAGCAAGAGGAGGAAGAAGAATGACCAAACCACAAGGCGGGCTGTCCTTTTTAGATCGTTACTTAACCCTGTGGATTTTCCTGGCGATGACGGTTGGCGTTGTCGGCGGCTACCTTTTTCCAGGCGTGGCAACATGGCTTGACGCTATGTCTGTCGGTACGACCTCGATACCCATCGCCATCGGGCTGATTGTAATGATGTATCCGCCGTTGGCGAAAGTCAAATACGAAGAGATGGGCAAGGTATTCCGGAACGGGAAGGTTCTTGGCCTGTCGCTTATCCAGAACTGGGTTATTGGGCCGGTGCTGATGTTTGTGCTGGCCGTTTTCTTGCTGCCGGACAAACCGGATTACCTCGTCGGGCTAATTCTCATCGGTTTGGCCCGCTGCATCGCCATGGTCATTGTCTGGAACTCGCTGGCCAGAGGCGATGCCGAGTATGCCGCGGCGCTAGTGGCGCTGAACTCCGTTTTCCAGCTTGTTTTTTATTCGGTTTACGCCTATGCGTTCATTACCGTTATTCCTGGCTGGATTGGCCTTAAGGGCATGGAGGTTCATGTAGCCATGAGCGACGTAGCCTTGAGCGTGGCCATTTATCTGGGGATACCATTTGTCGCCGGTTATCTGACCCGTTCCTTCCTCCTTCCCGCCAAAGGACGGGAGTGGTATGAGAAGGTTTTCCTGCCGAAAATCAGTCCCCTTACGTTGATTTCTCTGCTTTTCACCATTGTTGTGATGTTTTCTCTTAAAGGAAGTTATATCATCCAGCTGCCGCTGGACGTCGTCCGGATCGCTATCCCGCTCTTAGCCTACTTTGTCATTATGTTCCTGCTATCGTTCTTTTTGAGCTGGCGGTTAGGGGTAAATTATGAACAGTCAACTACGCTGGCCTTTACGGCGGCCAGCAACAATTTCGAACTGGCGATTGCCGTGGCGGTTGCCATTTTTGGCATAAACTCGGGCCAGGCGTTCGCCGCCGTTATCGGCCCCCTAATCGAGGTGCCGGTTATGATCGGTTTGGTTGGGGTCGCGCTCCGCTTCGCCGAAAAGTATTTTCAGGCTGACGGCCAGGCAAAAGTAGGAGGAGCAGATTAGCGTTTCTCCGCCGCCAAGGGTAAGCGGCAGCTACCCTAAGGCTACCAGGACGGCGCCAAGGGCGATGAGCGCTACGCCCAGGCCATTGAGGAAACTGACTTTTTCGCCTAGGAAAACGATGGCGATAACCGTCGCCAGAACCACGCTCAGCTTGTCAATGGGCGCGACCTGGGAGACTTTGCCGACTTTTAGCGCCAAGAAATAGAACAGCCAGGAAAGGGCCCCCGACACGCCGCTCAGCACAATAAAAGCCAAAGTCTTTTTATCGGCGATGATCGCCGGCAGTTGGCCGGTATTGCCCTGGAAGAAAACTACGACCCACAGAAAAGCGGCCATGATGACGGCGCGGACGGCCGTGGCCGTGTTGGCATCAACCGACTGCAGGCCGATCTTGCCGAAGACGGCGACCAGCGCCGCCGTTACCGCCGATAATAGTCCATAAATTAGCCAGAGATAATCCACTATGTTTCACCTCCTATAATTAACATTTTACACGTTATGCCGTCGTCCCCCAAGGGGCGATTAATTTTTGTTTGAATTATTTGCCAAGTTTATTTATCATTGTTTTTATAAAGGTAATGCGGTGGTTTCTTGCCGCATGTTTGGGGGAGTGGTAAAAGATGCTTGATCGGATTTTACGGGTTAATATGACGCATTTGACCGTCGCCAGCGAGCCGTTGCCGCAAGAATACCGGTATCTGGCCGGACGGGCGTTGACATCCAGGATGGTATTTGATGAAGTCGTGCCCTATGCCGAACCGCTCGGGCCATATAACAAGCTAATTTTTGCCTGCGGCCTGCTGGCCGGCACGACAATCTCCTGTGCCAACCGGCTGTCAATCGGGGCCAAGAGCCCGCTGACCGGCGGCATTAAGGAAAGCAATGCCGGCGGTATTGCCGCTTATAAAATGGCTCGGTTGGGCTACCGCGCCATTGTCGTCGAGGGCCTGCGGGAGGATCATGCCCGGTATCTGCTTGTCCTAAATAAAAACGGCGGCGAACTTCGCCGGGCGGACCAGCTTGCCGGCAAAGGGATTACCGAGAAGGCGGCGCTACTGCGCCAGGAGTTTGGCGCCAATGTCGGGCTCATCCTCATCGGTCCGGCCGGCGAACAGCGCCTGCTGACGGCAGGCATTGCCAATAACGATCCGGACGGGCGGCCGACTCGCTTCAGCGGCCGCGGTGGCCTGGGGGCGGTCATGGGGGCCAAAGGCCTCATCGGCATTGTGCTCGACGATACCGGCTGTGCGCCGGCGGAAGCGGCCAGGCCGGATGAATTTGCCGCCAAAGGACGCGAGTTTCACCAACTGCTGCTAAATAACCCTCAGACCGGTGAATATTTCCCCAAATACGGTACGGCGGCCATGATGGAAATCACCAATGCCATCGGCGGTCTGCCGACCCGCAATTTCCGCACCGGCCGGTTTGCCGGGGCCGATAAACTTAACGGCGAGGCGTTATATCAGACCATTGTCAGCCGTGGTGGCGCCGGTCGGCCGACCCATGCCTGCATGCCGGGCTGTCTGGTGCGCTGCTCCAACGTTTATCCTGATCAGGAAGGGCGGGAAGTGGTGGCACCGCTGGAATACGAAACGCTGGGCCTCTTGGGCAGCAACCTGGAAATTGCTAACCTGGACGTGGTGGCTCAGGCCAACAGGCTTTGCAACGATTACGGCGTTGACACCATCGAAATCGGCTGTGCCATCGGGGTGGCGATGGAGGCCGGCGTGCTGCCCTTCGGCGATGAGGACGCCTTTCTTAAACTGATGGAAGAAGTGGTAACCGGCACCTATCTGGGCCGCATCATTGCTTCCGGCTGTGTGGTGACGGCGAAGGTCTTCGGCGTGCGCCGCATTCCCGCGGTCAAAGGGCAGGGCATGCCGGCGTATGAGCCGCGGGCCATAAAGGGGACAGCCGTCACCTATGCCACCACGGCCATGGGAGCCGACCATACGGCCGGCAACGTCGCCCGGGCCAACGTTAAGCACCACCTCAAAGACGGGCAGGTAGCCCTGTCGCAGGGCGCCCAAATCAAAATCGGCATGCTCGATGCACTGGGCTTCTGCATGATGGTTGCTCCGGCCCTGAAAGACAGCACTATCTTGGCGGAATTGGTCAATGCCCGTTACGGCTCAAGCCTTACCGCCCAAGATCTGGAACAGCTTACCCGCCAGTATTTGCGAACAGAAAAAGAATTTAACCGCCGGGCCGGTTTTACCGCCGCCCACGACCGCCTGCCGGAACACTTTTACGACGAAGCCAATCCGGAAACCGGCACCGTCTTTGACATCACCGATGAAGAACTGGCAAGTCTGACATTTTAAATGGGAATGAGGTTGGGATGCAGCAGATCAACTTGGAAATCCAATGCCGCTTACCGTCGCGGAAAGAGACGCTGCACTTGACGGCGCCGCAGGGGGCGACGGTCGCGGAAATTTTGGCGAAGGCGAGGCTGGCTGATGTGCGCGAAGTGTTGGTCGTCTATAACGGCCAAGCCGTTTGCCCGGATGACAGGCTTACCGCCAGCGGCGCCATTATCATCCTGCCTTTGCTGTGCGGCGGATAATTGAAAGATAAGTTTATAACCGCATTTTGTGGCGCCAATTTATTGGCATGATTATCTTTGCGGTTTTAGTGGGCAAGCTTGTCCAAGCCAATAGCAGGATTTGGCAATTGGGGGCAGAATAAAAACAGTGTGACCAGAACAAGCTGAAGATGATTAGCCGGCCGGTTGGTGTTGGCTGTCGACGTCCGGTGGCGGTGGCGCCGGGTCGGCGGTTGGTTCAGCTGATGCGGCGTCATCCGGTGCGGTCAGTTTTTCCACCCGGATGGCGATGCCGCCGATCAGGGGGGCGATGAGGTTAAAAATTAAGACATAGACCAGGCCGGTCAGGCCGGAGCCGAGGCCGGTGACCAGGCCGAGAAAGGCGCCGCCCAACAGGCCGACGGCATCCCGTTCTATCAGACCCAGAATCAGGCCGCCGCTACCGCCGAGGACGGCCCCGGCCACAAACAGCAGGCGGAAAACAGCCAGGCCGGAAACACGCATGATTCGGTAGTTATACATATTTTTACACCCCTTTCACAAGGAGGAGAGGATCTATGACACAAACCATTTACGATATTGCCATCGTCGGCGGCGGCCCGGCCGGGCTGTCGGCGGCTCTCACCGGCCGCATCCGCAACAAAGAGGTCGCCCTGTTCGAACGGTCGGAATTCAGCCCCAAACTGCAAAAGGCGCATTTGGTGGACAATTATCTGGGCATGCCCCAGATTACCGGCCAGGGGATGATGCAGCAGTTTGTCGCCCATTGTCTGGCCCACAACCCGGTGCTTATCAAAGAGAAGGTAATTAATATCTTCCCGACCGGGGAAACGTTTACCCTGATTACTCCGGGCAACATGTATCAGGCTAAGACCGTCATTCTCGCCACCGGCGTCGTCCCTACCGGGCTGCTGCGCGGCGAGCGCGAGCTTTTGGGCCGGGGCGTCAGCTACTGCGCAACCTGTGACGGCATGTTCTATAAGGATAAGGACGTTGCTGTCATTTCCTACACCAAAGAAGGCGAGCATGAAGCCGAATACCTAGGCGAGCTGTGCCGAACCGTTTACTATCTGCCCCAATACCGAGGCCAGCTGCCGCCCATGCGGGCCAATGTCAAAATTGTGACTGACCGCAAACCCCAGGCCATTGCCGGCGACAGCCAGGTTGAACGGCTGGTCACCGATAAGGAAGACCTTCCGGTGCATGGGGTTTTCATCCTTCGTCAGTCTGACCCGGTGGAAAACATTTTGGCCGGGCTGGAAATGGAGGGGGAAGTAATTAAGGTCAAGCGCGATCTGTCCACCAATATCCCCGGGGTGTTTGCGGCTGGGGACTGCACCGGCAAGCCTTGGCAAATCGCCAAAGCTACCGGCGAAGGTTTGGTGGCCGTGCTTAGCGCCATAAACTATCTCGAAGCGAAAGCCAAATAAGCCGGACGGTGAAGATTAGGGCGGCATAGCCGAAAAACGGATATAACAAGCCGATGAGATTGGCGAAGCCCAGCTGGCTAACGGCCAGAGCCACTGCCGTGAGTATGAGTAGGCTGGGGAGAAAGGCCAAGCCGGTGGCGCTTTGAAATTTGCTCGTGCACCCGTACAGGCTGGCGAGGGCGGTACTGTACATGGCTTTGATCAGCATGCAGGCATAACCGTAATGGCTTAAGCCTTGCTGGGCCTCCGATATGTACAGCATCGGCACCTCATAGCTTAATATGCGCGGATAATGGAGCATCGTCACAATTACGATAAAAAGACCGAGCAGCGTCAGGACCATTCCACCCAGCACCCCGCCGGCCAGCCGCGCCTGGCGGCTGGTGACCTGGGCGCCTAGGGGCGCAAGGACCGTAGCGCCCAGGATAAGGTTATACGAAGCGTATAAGAGACCGGCAAGCAGCCAGTTCGGCGCCGGCTGCTTGCCCGGCAGTGGCGGTATGGCCAGGAGGCCGGGACTGACGCCGTGGTATATTAGGGAGTTGACACCAATAACAACTGTTGAGATGATGAGTAGCGGGGTTACGATCACGTTAATCAGGGAGATGCCTTTCATGCCGGTCATAACGGTCATTGCCACAATAAGGGCCATAGCCGCTAAACCGGTATTATAATTCAGGCCAAAGTAATCGCGGCAGACGGCGCCGGCGCCGGCCAGCATGATGGTAAGGCCGCCGAACAGAAAAAAAGCGGTAATATTATCGAGGACTAAACCTGCGGGCCGGCCGCAGGCGTAGTGCAGCACCTGGTGGTAGCCGCTGGCGCGTAAAGTATGGCCGAGCTGCAGAATATAGGCGCCCAGCCAGGCGAAAAGCACGCCGCATAAGGCGAGACCGGCCAGGCCGATAGTGCCGTAACTTACGAAAAATTGGACCAGTTCCTGTCCGGAGGCAAAGCCGGCCCCGATAACCGTGCCGACATAGGTGAACGCTACGCGGGCGGTATCCAGGACGTGGCGCATCACATTCCCCCTTTGCCGTCACTGATACAAATGTATGATGAACACGCTGATTTCTGACATGGATTTTTTTGGGAATAGAGCCGTCATGTTGACGATTTTGGGGAAATACTGGTACAATAAAAGCGATTGCCACCGCGCTGACGGGCTGGAATGGCTTTACATTTTTGGCGGTATAATGTAAGATTAAAGAGTAAAAACTAATCATAAAACTGTAATTTCGTCCCTCTTGATAAAGGCGGGGGTTTTTTTATTGTCCCGGGTTAGGTACCGACAGGTTTAGGAGGTTTGTGCTATGCTTGACATTAAATTTGTCCGGGAAATCCGGAAAAAGTACAACAGGCGCTGGCCAGCCGCGGGGTGGCTATTAGTCTGGACGAGTTTTTGGCACTGGACAAGCAGCGCCGGGAACTGTTAGTCGAGGTTGAGGGGCTGAAAAATAACGCAATACGGTGTCGCAGGAAGTCAGCCGCCGCAAAAAGAATGGCGAACCAGCCGACGACCTTATTGCCGAAATGCGCCTGGTCGGCGACCGCATCAGCGCTCTTGACAGCCGGGTGCGCGAGGTGGAAGCAAATTTAAATAGTATCCTGCTGAACATCCCCAATGTGCCGCATGAATCGGTGCCGGTCGGCAAGGACGAAAACGACAACCAGGAAGTGCGCCGGT
>NZ_AAWL01000036.1 GCF_000169155.1 Thermosinus carboxydivorans Nor1 | reverse complement strand
TTTGGCATCATAGCCATATCCATGCAGTAGTACTTTGGCTGGTGCTTGATTTCATCCATTAAAGGGATAGCCTGTGTGACATCGTTCCGATTGGCAGGAGTGACTTTGACCGCTATAGGTAATTCGCTTTTGGTGTCAACTGCCAGGTGTAGTTTATAGCCAAACCATACATGTTGATTACCATGGGTATCTAGCTTAGCACCCCAGGTAGCACTGTCGCCATTGCTATTTAGCTCCTTTTTAGGAACAGGTTTTTCATAAGAGTCGATGGCGCTGGCATCGATTGCAACAACTTCACCAGATATGACCTTGTCTTGAATGGCGGTATCTACCAAAGCAGAGAATAGCACTTGTAGGCTATCTGTCTCAGCTATCTTTTGAAAGAAACGACTAAATGTAGCTAATGATGGTACAGGCTGCTCTAGTGAAAAGCCGCATTCATAGCGAAAAACCAAGTCAGTTTTTAAGCGCTCGACCAGTAATGTGACGGTAGGAATGGAACATAACCTCATTGCAAGAAAGGCTTTTATTAATGCGGCTGAACTATATCCTTTAGGGCCGCGGATAGATTTTATTGGTAAAGTCTTTAACAAGGGGTGAAGATCAATACTTTCAAAAACCATCGCCAGACGAGTTTTGGGTTGATATTGCATAAGAGTATCGAAGGAAAATAAGGGTTTTTGCCGAATATACATAGTGACTTCAACCTCCATTTGCTGGATTTGGATTGTTTTGTCACTTGATAAATTCGGCAATTCTGGGGGTGAAGTCCTTTTTATTGCCTTCAGAACCCTTGATTTATCTGGGCTGCAAAATATGAAAAACTCTCTATTATAAAAAGCTAGCTAATATAGTTTATGAGTTTCGCGTAATTAGGTGCAATTGCTAGATAGTACAGATCACTTCTATTTACATATGTGACATAAAACATAAAATATAGTGCAGCATTGTCGCCCACAAAAAAAAAGCGCCTACCTTTCCCAGGTAGACGCTTAATTGTTTATTTAAATTAATACTTTTTTTCAAGCGGAAATCGGATGGTAAACACCGTGCCTTCGCCGCAGCGGCTTGTCACATCCACCTTAGCGCCGTGCAACTCAATGATCTGGCGAGCAATGGCCAGGCCCAGACCGGTACCGCTGCTGGCCCGCGATTTATCCCCTTTATAGAACCGCTCCCAGATATACGGCAAGTCCTCCGGCGCAATGCCAGTGCCAGTATCGGCGACGGTCAGCACTTCCTCCCCGTCTTGCACCGTAAGATCAATGCTGATCCGGCCGCCTGGGGGCGTAAATTTAAGGGCATTGTCCACAAGAATAAGCGCCAGCTGGGTTAACCGGTCGCCGTCGCCCTGGATGGGCGGTACGCCAGGCGCCACGCAAGCGGCCAGAGACACCCCTTTTTCCTCGCTACGCGGCTTCAGCAAGGTGACGACATTATCGACAATTTCGGCCAACGATACCTCCTCGATATCAAGCGTAAGGCCATTCGCCTGCAACTGGCTTAAATCGAGCAGGTCGGCGATAAGCTTTTCCAGGCGCATTATTTCTTCGCCCATAACCCGGTGGTATTTCTTCACCAGCGCCGGATCGGTGATGGTGCCGTCCTGGAGAGCCTGATTGTAGCCGTGCATAATCGTGAGCGGCGTCCTAAGTTCATGCGACACATTGGCCACAAAGTCCCGCCGCATTTTATCCAGCTGCTCCAACCGGCGCACATATTCTTCCATGTCTTGGGCCAGAGCGTTCAATGACTGCCCCAAATCGCCAACTTCATCCCGGCTAGTTACCCGGATCCTGGTGGTATAATCGCCACGGGCCATCGCCGCCGCCGTTTGCTGCATGGCCCTGAGCGGCCGGACGATGCCGCCTGCCAAGTAGCTGGACAGCAAGGCAGCTAACAAAATGGCCGCCAGACCGGCAATACCAATGTAATAATAGATTTTTTGCAAAAATTCGTTAATATCGTCAAGAGGGGCGTTAACCATGACTGTTCCGCTAATTGTCCCGTCTGTTCGTTTAAGCGGCACGGCGACCATCAGCATGTTTTCTTCATAGTAGGGGTGATAGTAAGTTTTGGCCCAGGTCTTTCCACTGTTCGCTTTAATCTCCTCGATGATCTCCGCCATACCCTTTATGTCAGCAAGGCTTATAGCCGCGGCGGCGCTATTTTGCTGCCGCCCCTTCCCCACATCGAGAACGATAGGATTGCCCGCATTTTCCCCGGTCTGCAGATTCGCATCAATAGGTGCTGGCGGCTGGCTTGCCGGTGGCTCGACCGTTTGCGCCTGACTATTGCCAGGCGCCGCCATGCGCCCCCGCATACCCATGCCATAACTGCCCTGCTGCTGACCAGGCTGTCGTGATTGCCACCATGGCGGCCCCATCCGACTATTTTCCCTAAGCCGCATCGGGCTTGGCTTTATTCCTGCCGCAGACCTACGCTTGCCATAGCCTTCACCGGGCCGTTCTTCGGACACCGTTACCAGATTGAGGTCATTGTCCACCACCCATATCCTGGCATCCAAAAAACTATCGGCGCTGTTGACGAAATCGTGCAGTTGACTGTACGTGATGCGCCCGTCAAAGTAATTGTTGACCACCCGGGCCATTTCATAGGCTTTGTCCGTCAATTCGCGCCGCTTTGCGTCAACAAAATAATCGCGGATAAGGACCGACCCGCCTACAGTCACGCCCGCCAATACCACGATCACCACGGCCATAAAGCTAATCAGCAGTTTATATTTCAGGGAAAATTTCATTTCCGCACCTCAAACTTGTAACCAATGCCCCATACTGTTTTTATATCCCACGGCGAATGCGGGCCAACTCCCAGCTTTTTGCGCAAACGCTTCACATGCGTGTCTACCGTACGGGTATCGCCGCAGTAGCTGTAATCCCACACTAATTCCAAAAGCTGCTCCCGCGACAATACCTTACCGGCATGGGAGGCAAGCTGCCATAAGACTTCTCTTTCTTTATTAGCCAGCGCAACCGGCTTGCCAAACGCTATGACCGTGTGTTCGGCCATGTTTATTTCCAGTTCCGGAAAACGGAGAATATCGGCCTGCGTATACTGCTGCGGGGCGGCAGTACGGCGGAGAATGGCTTTGACGCGAGCCACCACTTCTTTGGGATTGAAAGGTTTGGTTACATAATCATCAGCGCCGATTTCCAGTCCCATGATCCGGTCATCGTCCTGCGTCCGGGAGGTTAACATGATAATAGGCACCGGCGAATATTTGCGGATTTGCTGACAAACCTCAAAGCCGTCGAGAACCGGCATCATAATATCAAGAATAACGATATCCGGTTTAACCTGTTCGACTTTAATCAGGGCCTCGGCCCCATCGGCGGCTTCGGCGACCGTAAATCCTGACTGTGTAAAATAGATGGCTAAGATTTCCCGGATTTGTTTCTCGTCGTCGACAATTAATACCGTTTTGCCGGTCATAGCTCTCCCTCCCGCATGGCGTTTGCTTTTACTATACCATAGCTGTCATTATGGCAAAAGAGTCTGACCGCGCCATCGGCGGCAGACTCTTTTCACCCAGGTTAGTTTTTTTATTGCATTATTAACGTTGCGCCGGAGCTATCGGACCTGCAATGCCACCGCGCATACCAATACCGGGCCCCATCATGCCCTTGCCGCGCATTCCCATGCCGTAGCCGGGATAAAAGCCATTAGCAATACGCTGCTCCATGTTGGCAATGATCTGATCGGCCTGGGCCTGGGTAATCCAGCCCCACTCGACCTGTTTGGCCAACATTTGCTTTCTGAGTTCTAACATTTGTTTACCCCATTCGGCAATCTGTGCTTTTTGTTCATCGGTCAGGTTGGCGGCATTAGCGCCATACCAGGGGCACACCCAACCGTCCCGACCCGGACCAGGGCCTTGCCCCGGCGCGGCGAAAACCGACCCGGCAAAGACGACTACTAACAGGGCAACCAGGGTAAACAGAGCAACTTTTTTCATATAACCATCCTCCTTGAATTTTGTTTGATTTCATTATAGATGGCATTTATGGCCAAAGTAGGGACAAATTCGGAACAAATTAGGAACTTTGCCGTCCAACCTCCTGCTGCGGTTTTACCTGCAGCAGCCGCAGACTGTTAAGCGTGACCAGGATGGTCGCACCCATATCGGCCAGAATCGCCAACCATAGCGTCAGCCAGCCGGGAAATACGGCCAGTACCGCTAGTGCTTTAATTACAAGGGAAAATACGATGTTTTGCCGAATGACGGCCAGCGCTTGGCGGCTTAACCGGATGACAAAAGCCAGTTTGCCCAAATCATCGGCCATCAGGACAATATCGGCCGTCTCCAGCGCCGTGTCCGTACCGGCGGCGCCCATCGCCACGCCTACCGTAGCCAGGGCAAGCGCCGGGGCATCGTTAATGCCGTCGCCAACCATAGCTACTTGGCCGTATTTGTTAATAAGTTCCTGCACGGCCGTCATTTTCTCCTGCGGTAAAAGTTCGGCCCGAAACTCGTCCACACCCACCCGCGCGGCCATCGCCCGGGCAGTAGTATTATTATCACCGGTCAACATAATTGTATGCCTAATACCGGCCTGTTTCAGCGCGGCGATGGTAGCGGCGCTACTTTCGCGCACCGCATCGGCTACGGCAATAACGCCCAAGATCGTATTTGGGGTCCCCATGATCATGACCGTTTTGCCTTCACCCTGTAAACGCCTGACGGCCTCAGCCACCGGGGCTATGGACAGACCCAATTCGGCAAACAGGCGCGGATTGCCGATATAAACCGTCTGTCCTTCAACCGTGCCGCGAGCGCCGCTGCCTGTTATAGCTACGAAATCTTCTGCCGGATGAATGGCTAAACCTTTGGCCTGGGCCGCCCGCACAATAGCGGTGGCCAGGGGATGCTCCGACCGGGCTTCTATGTCAGCAGCCACTTTCAGCAGGTTATCTTCCGTCTGTCCCCCGACAGAAAAAATATCGGTGACGCTCGGCTCGCCCTTGGTCAATGTTCCGGTCTTGTCGAAGGCGATGGCCGAAAGTGTTCCCATTGCTTCTAAATATACGCCGCCTTTAATCAGGACGCCGTTTTTCGCCGCGTTGGCGATGGCGCTGACAATCGCCACCGGCGTGGACACGACCAGAGCACACGGACAAGACACCACCATCAGCGCCAGTCCCCGGTATATCCATGGCGTCCATTCATAGCCGAAAAACAGGGGCGGAATAAAAACGACACCTACCGCCAGCGCCATGACGATGGGCGTATAGACGGCGGCAAACTTTTCGACAAAGGCCTGGGACGGCGCCCGCTGCCCCTGGGCCTCCTCCACCATGTGAATAATCTTGGCAATGGTCGTGTCCTGTACCAGCTTAGTAACCCGGACTTCCAGCGCGCCGTACGTATTGAGCGTACCGGCGAAGACCTCGGCGCCGGGGCCTTTTTCGACCGGAATGGCTTCGCCGGTGATTGCCGCCTGGTTGACCGCAGATTGACCTTTAATAATCACTCCGTCCATGGCTATTTTCTCGCCCGGACGGATAATCATGATATCGCCGACCCTAATTTCTTCAACCGGTATTTCCACTTCGGCCGCGCCACGCCGAATCCGGGCCGCTTTCGGCGCAATATCCATCAATTCGCGGATAGAGCGGCGGGCACTTTCCATCGTCCAGGCTTCGAGCATTTCCGAGATGGCGTACAGAAAAGCCACCGAAGCGCCTTCTTCATACTGGCCGATCGCCAAAGCGCCGATAGCGGCCAGACTCATGAGGACGCTCATGTTAAAACTGCCGCGCGGCAGCGAGCGGGCGGCCTTTTGAAAATTGCCCCAACCGCCCAGCACCATGGCCGCTATATATAGCGGGATAAAGACCATGGCCGGACCGCCCAGCTTCTCTACGCCATAGGCTATGGCCAGCGTTAAGCCGGAAGCTACGGCCCGACGGCGCTCCCAGTGAATTTTAGGCCGAATGATTGCCTGCGGCTTTTGTTCGCAAGCAAGCTGAACCTTATAATTGTGCTGGGCCGCCAGTTGTCGAATGGCTTCTATGTCGCTAACCCCTTCAACAACAAGTTTATTGGTCATAAAGTTAACTTTCGCCCTGGTTACACCAGGGAGGGCCGCTACGTCTTTTTCAAACTTCACGGCGCAATCCAGTCAGGTAAAGCCCGTGACTTGAAACACCATTGTCCCGGCTTGCGCCGCGCCCGCTGCCTGCGTCACCGTTATCATCCTTTCTTTTAGCCTCTAGTCATGCTGGACATGCTCGATGCCCTGCGCCAAGAGAGTGGCAATATGTTCATCATTGAGCGAATACCAGGCCATTTTGCCCTCTTTGCGAAATTTGACCAGCCTAGCGTTTCTCAGTAGCCGCAGCTGATGGGAGACAGCCGACTGCCCCATGCCAACGACCGCGGCGATATCGCACACGCACAGTTCCCGTTTCGACAGAATCTGCAGGATTTTTACCCGGGTCGTATCCCCTAAAATTTTAAACAGGTCGGCCACCCGCTGGGCGTCCTCGTCGGCAATGATTTCAGCTTTCGCCAGACATATGACCTGAGGATGCTCACACAGCTCCTCACATACATCGCACTCGCACGGCTTCATCGCTATACCTCCAACATATGAATATATGTTCATATATATTATATAAAAAAAGACGCCTGAAAGCAATCAGGCTTCTGTCCTAGAATAATTTCGCCAGGCTGATGCCTGTCCAAGTGGCGAAAAAGCCCAATACGAAATTTGAAAGTATATTATACAGAGCAAAGGTCATCTGACCGTCATTGACCAGCTTAATTGTTTCATAACTAAAAGACGAAAAAGTCGTAAGCCCCCCGACGAAGCCAACCGTAACAAGCAGCCGCCAATAAGGGCTTACAATGATGCGTTCGGTCACCAGCGCCATGAACAGGCCGATAATAAAGCAGCCTGCAATATTTACTATCAATGTGCCGTAAGGAAAATCCGCCCCCCATCTTTGGGCGGCCCAGTCGGAAATAAGATAGCGCGCCGTTGCTCCGATGCTTCCGCCGAGCGCAACTAAGAATATCTTCAGCATCTGTTACACCTCTTTTGCTACGTTAAGCCTAAAATTAGCTTTTTACAATTATCTATCTTAAAAATCGGCGACTTCAAGATAGAAGCATAGGGAACCGCGAAGGACGCGGAGGGATAATTTTTTCTTTAGTCCTTAGGCGCGATGAATATCGCGCTCTCTGCGTTCTCCGCGGTTGAATAACGGTTTTCATGCGTTGTGGTGCCAATTTATTGGCATGATTATCTTTTTGGTTTCACCACTTTTCAGGGTAGGACACGGATGGGATTTATTTAAACTTAACGCGATGAAATCGCGTCTCTTTGTCCTCAGTGGTTAAATATAGATTTTCATTATTTGTTGGCATGATCATCTTTTCGGCTGTTTATGCCCGTATTTTATGATCTCGATATCATCAATCGTGACAAGTCCTTCCTTAACGACTTCATCAAGAAACGGTAGAATTTTATTGATGTATTCCTCACTGTCAACGATTTCAATAAGGATTGGCAAGTCATCGGACAAATCGACAATGCGCGCGGTATGGATGCGGCTGTTGGCGCCATAGCCCATTAGGCCGCGAAACACCGTCGCTCCCGCCAAATCGAGCTCTTTTGCTTTTAAAACAATGGCATGATACAAAGACTTTCCGTTCCACCGGTCGGTTTCACCGATGTAGATACGCAGCCGTTTCGCTTGTCCGGTAATTTTGGGCATGACTGTGACCTCCAACGATAGCGATAGTTTATTACTTAACGACCAGCACGGGTACTGGCGAATAAGAAACGACTTTCTGCGCCACACTGCCGATAATTAAATTTTTGAAACCTCCCATGCCCCGTGTCCCGGTAATGATAAGGTCGGCCTTTTGTTCAAAAGCATATTTGACAATACTTTCGGCTGGATGACCGTGCAAAATTTCCGTTTTTATCAACACGCCATATTCTTCCCCGTATTTGCGGACTTTTTCCAGCATTGGCTGATAATGCTTCTCGGCATGGGCATAAAATTCGTCGATTTCACTAATGGTCGGACTAAATTCCGGCGGCTTGATAACGGTAACAGTAATGACATCAGCGCCAAACTTGGCCGACATGGCTACCGCCCACGCCAATCCTTTCTGACTCTGCTTCGAGCCGTCATAAGCGACTACGATTTTCTTAACTTCCATCATATTTCGCGCTCCTTTCCATTTTTACTGTTATAACAGGTATATGCTGTTGCTGGGCAATATCTTCTGCGGCGCCAGGAACAGGGAAGAAATACTTCTGGGCAATTACCGTCGGGATAACGGCGCTTAGGATGACCGCCGCCACCAAGACGCTATATTGATTAACGTCGATATAATTATTAGATAAGCCATAGAGGGCGGAAATCGTGCCAAACGTCAGCCCCGTACTCATCAACAAGGTGGTATAAATACCAGTTCTACTCCTGTACCTGAATACCCTGGTGGCGGGCAGTACGCCGATAAATTTAGCTGCTATTTTTACGAGCAGAAATACGGCAATTGCGCCGGTCAGTGTATATAAAGCGGTAAACGATACTAACGCCCCGGCTTTGATAAAATAAAACGGCGTAAAGGCCACAAAGATGATTGCCCGCATTTTATGGAGCGTTTCTTTATACTTCGTGAAAAAGCCGGCCATCGCCATACCCAGAATGTAAGCCGGAAGCACGGCCTCGCTGCCGCTATTCACGGCAATATACCCTAATGCCGCCAACACCAAGAAGACAAACTTAATCTCCGGTTCGCTGACCCGGCCGCCATATGCGGCAAACAGCCAGGCCGCTAGCGGTGTCGCTACATAAATGGCAATAGCTAAGATTAAGATAAACCAAACAAGTTTAATCGAAAAACCGGTGAAAAGAACCCCCAAAGCCACTACCGTTCCCAAGTCGGTAACAAAACAGGCGGCCAGTATCGCTTGCCCCAAGCGAGTTGAAGCTAAGCCGCTTTCCACCATAACGGCGTAAACGACGGCGACGGAGGTAGTGGACAGTGCAATGCCGGCAATTTTGGCGGCGTTTACATCCCAACCGAAGACATAATAGGCAAACCCCATACCGGCCAAGAAAGGAAGTAAAAACGACAGGAAACCGATAACCAGGCTTTCCTTTAAATTTGCCTTCAGGCTGTCCGGATCGATTTCAGCTCCCGCAAGAAATGTTAGTATTACTGCGCCGAACCCGGCCAGGAAGTTTACCCAGGGCGTAATTTCAATATGAAGGGCATTGCCGCCGATTACCCCTACAGCAATCTCCATAAGTGCCACCGAAATGCCCAGCCGTATCGACAGCATGCTGGCAACGAGCGCTAACAAAATCCATTCGGACGCTACCAAAAAGTTATGCTCCATTATACAGCTCCCCCTTTGTAGAGTTAAAAAAGATCAAGGGCGGTGTTAAGGGCTGTCAAGCGGCTACGTATATTTTCCAGCTCACTTTTTCGCTTTCTGATTTGCTGTTCGCCTTGCTGTTTATTGCGAACGACCGTCTCGATAGTAATTATGATATCAGCTGTCATCCGATCTAAGCTATCTTCTAACCTTCGCCTAAACTCTTCAATTGTTTTTGCCGTTCTTGTAAACAAGTCATGGCGGATGCGGCCGCAGTTCATATCAACTAACTCTTCAAGTTCATCAAGTTTTCGTTTAATAATGATCTGCTTCGACCACGCTACCGGCAGCCATTTATGGAAGCCGCCGAGACTATTAAACATCGGTTTGGGGATTTCCGTTAGAAAGTAAAGATTGCTTTTTTGATCCAGGTCAACGCACAGAGAGCTTGGTGTAAAGTCTACATGAAATAAATTTGACGCCAGCCGTTTCATATCATCTATTAACTGGCGATTTTTCGCTTCGAACCGTTGTTTCAAAGTTAACAACCAATCTTGAATCTCCCGCTCGTTGTTTTTTTGCCAAATCTCAAATTGCTCGTTTATCGCGCCTGCCAGAAAACTGTTTATTGCCTGCTCTTCTAGTCGTGAAGTATTTTTTAAAAACCTTTCTCGCACCTTTTTCTTTAACTGTTCGATAGTCTCCGCCTTAAATTTATTTATTGCCTGCTCCATCCTTGTATTGAAGCGGTCAAGCTCACCTTTTAACAGATAAGCAACGTCTTGTTTATCCTGGCTGAGTCCTTGTGCATGTTCCCTTAACCGCACGAGTTTTTGCTCGATTTCATTGATAGGCATATCCAGGCTTGCCATTTCCAAATCAATTTTTAGGGTGGCTTCGCTTAAAAGCTGCTTCCCCATTAACACAGCCGATTTTATTAGCGTTTGTTTGCGCTCATTGATAAGGAACTGTTCAAGCATGTGTAAGAAGTCACCTATTTTGCTTTTGCCGATTAAGCTGGCATTATCTGTTATTGCCCCCTCAAGCGCCATCTTGGCGGATAAGGGAAAAATAGCAATTTCGTCAAGTTTAACCTCCTGTTTAATTATTTTTTGGGAAAAATTCATTGACTGCTCACGGTCTTTTTCATTGACGAGGTCGATTTTATTTTGGATAAAAAATATCTTGCGCACATACTTGGTAATATCTTTCAAAAATTGACACTCATCCCTGCTTATTGGCGGGTCAGCGGACAGTAAAAAAATAGCCGCGTCAACCTCCTGTAAAAATGAATAAGTCACGTCTGTGTTGTGTTGAAAAACCGAACCTATCCCCGGCGTATCAATCAATCTTAGCCCGCCTTGAAGATATGGCGACGGGTAGGTTATCGTGACTAATTTAACGTTTTTGAAGTTATTGGGATTTTCCGTTTCCGTAATGTACTGGGGTAATGCCGCAATCTCAATTTTTTGGGGCGCTTTATCCAAAAATTCGACTGTAGCCTCAACCTGTTCACCATATTCCATTATTGTTACGATGGAAGTTAAGGGTACAATCGCCGTCGGCAATATATCTGCTCCTAACAGGGCATTGATAAAGGTGGTCTTACCCCGTTTATACTGTCCGACTACGACCAGATTAAATCTGTCAAGACGTACCCTGTCGATTTTATCCTTAAAAGCATTCAATGCATCATTATTAAATTTTAGTCCTAACAGCATGTGAAAGATTTCATCTAAAACGCTTACTATTTCCTGTTTGGACTTAGTGTAATTATCCAGCATTTCCTGACTCCTTTCGAAAATGCAAAAACTCCTACCAGCACTGTCCTGGTAGGAGTCATTACCGCTTATGCGGACTTATGGCGAACTCCATCGCCGCAAACTTAAATTGTAATTCAATTATAACAACTTAAAGCCGCTCCGTCAATATCATGCAATCACTCGATAGTGTCAAGACATTGTAGTATTTTTTAGAAGACATACATCCTCAGGCGAGTTAGCATAATAATTTTCAGTATCACAATCCCCTTCACACAAAAACCTTCGTTATTTTCTATTTTCCTCCCGACGGTATAAACTTTTTTAATTTAAAAAATCAGAAGGACAATAGTATAGGTCTTGCAAAAGTGGAGATAGAAATTCCGGAAGAAGTGTTAAATAATATATAAGCTAAGGAGGTGAATTAATCACCCCCCTCCTATTTGATAATTACAACCGGCTTTATAACGTCACTTGACTTTTCTTTCATCATTAAAAGTGCCTTTTCTATGTGTTCAAAGCCCTCGAAGACGTGGGATACCAGCTTGCCCGGGTCTATTCTGTTGTATCTTACCAAGTCTACGAGCTTTTCCATCCTCAAGCGCCCACCTGGACACAAGCCGCCTCTGATCGATTTGTGGGACATTCCGCATCCCCAATCGAGTCTAGGAATAGGCAATATCCCTCCCTCACCAAAATAGTTTACATTGGAGACTGTTCCCCCTGGCTTTACCATCTTTACAGCTTTGTCAATGGCATCGGCCCCGGCGCCAGCGATGATGACAGCATCAACGCCTTTATTGTCAGTGAGTTTCATTACCTGCTCTACAATGTCGCCATGCTTGTAATTCACTATATCGGTCACACCGTAATATTTGGCAGCTTCAATTAGTGCCGGCCTGCTGCCCACACCGATAATCCTGGCTGCGCCGCGTAGCTTTGCCCCGGCCACTGCCATAAGCCCTACAGGGCCAATCCCTATTACTGCCACCGTGTCGCCAAGCCCAATGTCGGCGAGTTCCGCCCCGTGGAGTCCAGTGGTCATCATGTCGGGAAGCATTACAGCCTTTTCCAGTGGTATTTCCTTGGGCAAGTGAGCCAGGTTCATGTCAGCATCGTTTACATGAAAATATTCAGCAAAGACCCCATCTTTTATGTTGGAGAACTTCCACCCAGCAAGCATACCGCCCGAGTGTTGGTGGAATCCCCGCTGGGCCTCTAAGGTTCTCCAGTCGGGCGTGATAGCGGGCACCACTACCCGGTCGCCGGGCTTAAAATCTTTTACCTCAGAACCCACCTCCACCACTTCGCCCACAGCTTCATGGCCCAGGATTAGGTTGTGTCTTTCGCCGATAGCACCTTCGAAGACAGTGTGAATGTCCGAAGTACAAGGTGCCACCGCCAGCGGCCGCACGATGGCATCGTAAGGCCCAGCTTTCGGTTTTTCGATTTCGATCCAGCCAACTTCGCCAATTTTTAGCATTGCAAATCCTTTCATAAAAAATCCTCCTTGTATAATAGTACGCTCTCGGAAACCCGAAAGCATTTATAGTTCAAAGCCTTGTGCCTTGGACTTTTTTTGTTTTTCCTCCAAAAATCCGCTTGTCAAAAAATTGGTCCTTAGCTTTTGGGAAATGCCTACGCAATCGCAACGAAGGCACTTTTTTTAGCCTATCTTGCTGAAAATGGCCGACGTCAATCCCCGCATGCGCTCTGCCTGCTCAACCATGGCCTGCTCCCCCTATAAGAAATTCGCTTGGAAGATTTCCCACCAAGATAACTGTCAATGTCTTACTGCGAATTCCTTGCGCCTTTACGTTTATTTTGCACGTACTCGTGAATAGCAGCCGCTGCCTTTTTGCCGGCTCCCATCGCCTGAATAACCGTGGCGGCACCGGTAACGATGTCGCCACCGGCAAAAACTCCTTCTTTCGACGTCCGGCCGATTTCGTCCGTAGTTATATTGCCCCGCTTATTTACAGCCAGGCCGGGAGTAGTTTGTTGGATTAAGGGATTGGGCCCTTGACCGATGGCCATGATGACAGTATCGACATCAAGTACAAAATTGGAGTTTGCGATCGGAACAGGTTTTCGCCGCCCCGATTCATCAGGTTCGCCGAGTTCCATGCGGATACATTCTAATCCTTTCACCCAACCCTGTTCGTCGCCAATGATACGCACCGGATTGGTCAGTAGCCTAAATTCCACGCCTTCTTCCTTCGCATGTTCGATTTCCTCCGCTCGTGCAGGCATTTCTTCCTCTGAGCGGCGATACACAATATAAACATTTTCCGCACCGAGGCGCAATGCGGTTCGCGCGGCGTCCATGGCAACATTGCCAGCGCCGACAACGGCTACCCTCTTTCCAGCATGAACAGGCGTGCCCGCTTCGGGAAATTTATAAGCCTTCATTAAATTTACCCGGGTCAAAAATTCATTAGCTGAATATACCCCGTTGAGGTTTTCCCCCGGTATGTCCATGAAGTGCGGCAGTCCCGCCCCGGTACCGATAAAGACAGCGTCAAATCCTTCTTCGGTGAGGAGTTCGTCGATGGTAAAAGTCTTACCGATAACAGCGTTGACAACGATTTCCACACCTAATTCTTTCAATTCTTCAATTTCCTGGCGTACAATTTCCTTAGGCAACCTGAATTCAGGGATACCATACATCAGCACACCGCCCGGGGCGTGAAGCGCTTCAAATACCGTAACT
>NZ_AAWL01000035.1 GCF_000169155.1 Thermosinus carboxydivorans Nor1 | reverse complement strand
TGGCGACACCGTCGCCGATATCGCAGATGGTAGTGGTAAAACGTGGGTCAGTCGTAATAAAGGCCAAAAATTCCCGTAACCGCTTCACCAGAGTACGATAGCGCCGCGGCACAACTCTTGCGGAGCGAACCCAGCCGCGAAACAAAACATTATCAGCTACGACCACGGCCCCATCGCTCAGCTTGTCCAATAATTTCATCAAGTAATCAAGATATTGCCCTTTGGCCGCATCCAGAAAGACAAAATCAAATGGCCCGTCGAGGTCTGGCAGCAGCGCACCGGCGTCGCCCAACAGCAGCCTCACCCGCCCGACAGCACCAGCCCGAGCAATCATCTCCCGGGCTTTTTCCCACCGCTGGCGATTTATCTCGATGGTAACAATTCGGGCCTCCGGTACAGCCCCAAGCAGCAACAGGGTGGAATAGCCAATTGCCGTACCCACTTCCAGAATCTGCTTGGGCTGGCGTTCGACCGCCGCCTGGCACAGCAGTGCAGCCCCCACCTGACCAATAATGGGTATGCCGCAGCGGGATGCATAATCTTCCAGTTCCAACAGCAAAGCCGTGTAATCATCCATATCAGTTTTTACCAACCTGTTCAATTGCTGCTAAATGTTCGTCATATGTCCTGCTGAAACGGTGAGCCCCGCTTTTATCGGCAACGAAGTAAAGATAATCTGTCTCGGCTGGATAAAGGACAGCCTGAATAGATGCCAATCCAGGGTTAGCAATAGGCCCCGGCGGCAAACCGCTATGCTGGTAAGTGTTATAAGGCGACACGATCTGGGTATCCTGGACAGTAAGCTCCGGTTTGGGATAACCAAGAATATACTGTATGGTGGCACAAGACTGGAGGGGCATCCCCTGTTTTAGCCGGTTGAAAAAGACGCTGGCGATAATCGGCCGTTCTCTTTCCAGCTGCGCCTCTTTTTCCACCAGCGAAGCCAGGATAATTACCTCGCGGATTGACAGGTTTAGTTCGGCCGCTCTGGCCCGCATGGCTGGCGTAAACTGCCGGTCAAACTGCTTTGTCAGCATTTTGAGAATGTCCTCCGCGGTCGCGCCGCTGGCAACCCGGTAGGTGTCAGGAAATAAAAAACCTTCCACCGTATATAGCGTCCCCTCACCGGCGGTCATATAGTCATAAGGAACGTAAGCGCGGGCCAAGGATTTAAACTGCGAGGCGTCGCTAATTTTATGCTGCTCTAGCAGCGCTGCCACCTGGTCGACGGTAAAGCCTTCCGGTATGGTAAATTGCCGGTAGGCTGTCTCCCCTCTGGCCAGCATATCGATAATCTGGCGAACCGTCATAGAAGGAGTTATTTGATATTCACCGGCCTGCAACGAACCGTCCAGCCCCTCGATTTTTGCCAATACACGAAAGAGAAGTTCGTTTAAAATGAGGCCGCGCTGCTTAAGCAGCATCCCAATATCGTTAGTCGTCATCCCTGGCTCCACGGTTATCAGCACAGGAGCGTTCGCCGAACTTACTGGCCGGGCCAAGCCATAGGTAATCATACCGACGGCGAAGGCAAGAAATATAAAAAACAGCACCAGTTTATTGCCAAATCTCTGCCACATTAGTTGTCACCTCGCTTGCTGTGCCTATATTATACACAACGGCCAAAGAAAAAAGAAGCCGTTTAGGCTTCCGTTTCCTCTTCGGCCAGTAGTTCTTCGTAGGCCTGCAGGACTTGCTCATATTCTTCATCGGTAGGATCGACATAAATATCTTCGCCGTCTTCGCCCTTGTCAATACGGGCGATAAAGGCATCGGTTCCTTCTTCATCGCAGTCGCAAGGCTCGCCGTCGCAGCAGCAATCCCCTTCTTCGTTAAAAGGCACCAGGATAGCAAAGCGCTTCTCGCCGATCTCAATAATCATTTCCTGTATAAACTGTTCTTTGTTGCCTTCTTCATCTTCGAACTCAATAATTTCAAATTCACCGAGGTTATCGTCACGTTCAATGTCAGCCAATTTCTTCACCTCATCTGTTAAATTAATGTCATTTTAGCTTAGAAAAATCCTTCTGTCAAGGAAATTCATCCCTTACGGGACAGACTGTCCAAATATCCCTGCAGAATAAACACAGCCGCCATTTTGTCAATAACTTGTCGACGTTTGGCCCGCCGCACGTCGGCGGCGATCAGGGAACGCTCAGCCGCCACGGTAGACAATCGCTCGTCCCAGAGTCGCACTTCTATCCCGGCAAGATAATTTTGCAGTTCGCTAGCGAAGGCTTTTACTTTTTCCCCCTGCGGGCCAATCGTGCCATTCATGTTCTTGGGAAGGCCTACAATGATGACGGTAGCCTCAAAATGCTCCGCCAGTTCCCGAATACGCGCCATGTCCGCTTCAGGCGACATACGGCGAATAACTTCTACGCCCTGGGCCGTCAAAAGCAGCTCGTCACTCACGGCAGCCCCAATAGTTTTTTCTCCTACGTCAAGTGCTAGTATGCGCATAGTACCCCCTGTTTATTACCACTATAGCGGCCTAAATAATTTTCAGGCAAAATTCCGGACAATGGGCACCGCAGTAACCGCACAGCACGCACTTACTATGGTCTACGACCGCCATACCATCAACTATGGTGATAGCTTGCATTGGACATTTGCCAGCACAGCGCCCACAACCCACACACCAATCCTCTACGAGGAGACGGCGCTGTCGGGCATCCACTTTTGCCCGTAAAGCGGCATCGGGGGCTTGTCCATTAAAGATGGCAACATTATACGCCACCTCGTCGGTTGTCTGCATGCCGACTGCCACGGCGCTTACGCCGCTCTGGTTCATTGCCCAACGCAGTGCTTCTTCGGCCATCCCGGTCAAATGACCACCGCCAAGGGCCTTCATGGTATATACTCCCTTTCCCTGCGCCGCAGCAAAAGCGACAGCCGCCAGCATTTCCTCCCGCGTACCGTCGCAAATGCCTATTCCGTGGATATTTAAAATAGGATGGATGACATCGATTTCGTCCATCAAAGCCGCGACCCGGACAACTTCCACCGTATGCGTGGATACCCCGACCGCCCGGATCCGTCCCGCTCGCTTGGCTTCTGTTAGATAACGCAACGCGTCCTGATGGCCTTTCAGGGTTAAGCGCGAAGTCTGCTCGTGCAGCATGAAGATGTCGATATAATCACGGCCGATGCCGTTACAGGCGCTGATGACGCTTTCCCGCATGCCCTCGTAGGTAAAAGCGTAAGACTTAGAAGCGATAATTACCTTGTCTGGACAGCGCCTTATGGCTTGGCGAATATAAGGATAAGTTTGGTATAGTTCGGCCGTATCAATAAAATTAACCCCTGCCGCCAGTGCCGCTTCCATAACGGCGGCGCCTTCCTGCAGAGGTAATCCGGCCTGCAGCGGTCCAATGGTAAGGGCCCCAAAACACAAACGGGACACTATGATACCGGTTCGGCCCAATTCCCGATATTCCATTATTTGTCCTTCAGGTAAGCCCGCACCAATTCTTCGAGCAGTTCGTCCCGTTCAAGTTTACGAATTAGACCGCGCGCATTGTTATGGCTGGTGATGTAGGTAGGATCACCGGATAACAAATAACCGACCATTTGATTTATCGGGTTGTAACCTTTTTCTTTGAGGGCCTGATACACCGTGTTAATAATAAAGGCAGCCGCGTTATTTTCTTCATTATCTACACGAAACATCATCGTTTGTTCCGATAAATTGGTCATGCGTCATCCCCTCCCTATTAGTATCTCCTTCCTAATTCCATTATATTCTACCATCACTAAAATTTTCCTATTGCCACCTGGATAAAAGTAAAGATTTTGAGGGCGGGTATAACCCGCCCTTTGCCGGTAGTTACTATTTTATTTGACGGCCCATAACTTCTTGGGCGATGCGGAGGGCGTCAGCCAGCTTGGCCGGCTGCTTGCCGCCGGCCTGCGCCATATCGGGGCGACCGCCGCCGCCGCCACCGGCGACCTTCGCCATTTCCTTGATAATATTGCCGGCATGAACTCCCCTGGCGACCGCGTCTGCCGTCGCCATAACAACAAAGTTGACTTTTTCGCCGGTCACGGCACCGAGAGCAACGACACCTGAGCGCAAGCGGTCACGCACTAAATCAGCCGTAGAACGGAGGTCGTCCATATCAGCCGCGTCCACCTGGCCAGCGACCAAAGCAACCCCGTTAATTTCCTTTTTATTGGCAAGTAAATCCTCAACCGCAAACTTCGCCAGCTTAGTCTTTAGCGCCGCAAGTTCTTTTTCCAAATCCTTAACCCGCGCCAGCACTCCGTCAATCCGGCCGACTAGGTCCTCAGGACGGCTCTTAAGCGCTAACGCCGCCGCCTGCAGAATTTCTTCCCGAGAACGAATATACTCAAGCGCTGCGTAGCCGGTAACAGCTTCAATCCGCCTGATACCCGATCCGATACCTGTTTCACTTACAATTTTGAATTGGCCAATTTCGGCCGTACTGCTCACATGGGTACCACCGCAAAGTTCTTTGCTGAAATCATCAATGATGACTACCGAGACCCGTTCACCGTATTTTTCCCCAAACAGGGCCGTCGCTCCCATTTCCCTGGCCAATTCCTGTGTTGTCTCAATGCGGCCGACCGCAATATTGCGGAGAATAACCTCATTGACCATATTCTCAACTTCCGCCAGCTGCTCGACCGTGACCGGGGCAAAATGGGAAAAGTCAAAGCGCAAGCGATCAGGCCCCACATAGGAGCCGGCTTGGTTGACATGTTCGCCTAACACCTTTTTCAGCGCGGCATGCAGTAAATGGGTAGCCGTATGGTTGCGGGAGGCGTCACGGCGTCTGGCCGCATCCACAGCTATTTTTACCATATCGCCAGGTTTAATTGTTCCTTCAGTAACGCTGCCCACATGATAAATGGTGCCGTCTGGGAGCTTCCTAGCCGTTACAACCGCAACCGTGCCATATTGGGCGGTTAGCGTGCCGCTGTCGCCAACCTGCCCGCCCCCTTCGGCATAGAACGGCGTCACATCAAGGATTAGCGCCACTTCCTGGCCGTCATGGGCCGCTTCGACAACCTTGCCGTCCTGCAACACCAGGACAACCCTGGCGCTTTCGGCCTGCGGGTCGTACTTGAGCTCTTGTGTGACAAGGCCGGACAAATCGGGAACAACCACCCGTTCCTCATTCTCCTGGCGGGCGGCGCGAGCTCTTTGCCGCTGTTCATCCATGGCCTGGTCAAAGCCAGCCCTATCGAGTTCCATATCATGCTCAGCCAAAATTTCCTGCGTCAATTCCCACGGAAAACCAAAGGTATCGTACAGTTTAAAACCGGTGGCGCCGTCTAAAACGGTTTTGCCGCTCTCTTTTAAAACGCGAATATGGCTGTTTAAAAGTTCCATGCCTTGGGCCAGTGTAGCGTTAAACCGTTCCTCTTCCAGTTGAACGACCTTTTTGATGTAAGCTTTTTTATCATTGATTTCGGGATAAGGTTCAGCAAATATGTTAGCCACCACGTCGACAATATCAGCTAGAAAGGGTTTGTCAATGCCCAAGAGGCGGCCATGGCGGACGGCGCGGCGCAAAATGCGGCGAAGCACATAACCCCGGCCTTCGTTGGAGGGCAAGACGCCGTCAGCAATCATAATCGTCAGGCTCCGCCCATGGTCGGCGATAACCTTGAGCGAAACATCGGTTTTGGCTGATTCCCCATAAGTGACACCGGCAACTTTAGCCGTATGTTCAATAATGGGGAACAGCAGGTCAGTCTCAAAGTTGGACCGTTTATTCTGGAGTACGGAGGCAATCCGTTCCAGGCCCGCCCCGGTATCAATGTTTTTTTTGGCCAGTGGCGTATAGTTACCCTCTTCGTCACGGTCATATTGGGTAAAGACCAGGTTCCAGATTTCCAGATAGCGGTCACAGCTGCAGCCTACACGGCAATCGGGCTTGCCGCAGCCCCGCTCCTCACCCAAGTCGATATGAATTTCTGAACAGGGACCGCATGGGCCTGGCCCGATTTCCCAAAAGTTATCTTCGAGGCGGACAATGCGGTCAACTGGTACACCCACTTCCTTGTGCCAAATTTCAAAGGCCTCGTCGTCTTCCGTATGGATCGTAATCCACAGCTTGTCCTTAGGCAGATTAAGGTGTTCGGTAATAAATTCCCACGACCAAGTGATAGCTTCCCGTTTAAAATAATCGCCAAAAGAGAAATTTCCCAGCATTTCAAAAAAAGTATGATGGCGGGCCGTACGCCCCACATTTTCGATGTCACCGGTACGCACGCATTTTTGGCAGGTAGCAATCCGCGGATGCGGCGGCTTCATTTTACCGGTGAAAAAAGGTTTAAAGGGCGCCATGCCTGCGCCAATCAAGAGCAATGTCGGGTCATTCTCAGGTATCAATGATGCACTCGGTAATACGAGATGGTCTTTACTAGCAAAAAACTGCAGAAACTTCTTACGCAGCTCGTTTCCGGTCAAAGCGATCATCCTCCACTAAAGCTTCAGGGAGCCCCATCTTTTAGGCATTATACATAATTTATGTACTATTGTCAATAATTGGTGGTTCCTGTCCGGTTACCCCAAGATGCGAACCAGATGGCGGCCGAAGACCTTGGCCAGAGCGGCAACCGGAACACCAAGCAGCATGCCCGCAAGCCCTGCCAGCTCGCCACCGACAAATAAAGCGAAAATCACTGACAAAGGATGAAGACCAACATTTTCGCCCAGTACTTTGGGCCCGATAACTGTGCCTTCAAGCTGATGTATGACCAAAAAAAGTATACCTACTTTCAGCGCCAGCCACGGCGACTCGAGCAGCGCCAGGGTCACGGCCGGCGATGCGCCAATAAAGGCGCCGAAGTAAGGAATAACGTCAAGGAGGCCGGCGATAATGCCAATCATCAGCGCATACCGGACATTCAGCAAATATAATCCCAGACTCACCAGCAGTCCTACAATGATGGCCACCGTAATCTGGCCGCGAATGACGCCGGCCAACACTTTATCCACGTCGCGAAAAATCATTACTGCTTCATGCCGCCAGTAAGGCGGCAGTAAAAACAGCAGTCTCTCCTTGATTTCATGCCAGTCATGGAGCATATAAAAGGCCAAAATAGGCGTAATCGCCAAACCGATAAAATGGCTGAGCAAAGTAATGATGCCGCCGACCAGACCAGAGACGAAAGCCTGCACTTCGCCTTGCAGTAGAAGCAGCGTTTTGTCCAGGGCCTGACGGAGGGAGTAAGGCAGCACCGAATTTTGGTATTGCCACTGCAGCGCCTGCGCCAAATCTTCCACACGGGCAACAATGGCAGGAAAATCGCGGCCAAAGGCTTCAATTTCCCGGATCAGCAGCGGAACGAGCCGGCTGCCGCCAAGAATAATAATGCTAAATAAAACGGCGTATACGACGGCAATGGCCCATATCCGTCTTAACCCATGGTTTTCCAGATAGCAGACGGCGGGATTTAGGAGGTAAGCGAGCAAAAAGGCGAGGATAAATGGATAAAGGCCGCTACGTACCCGCCACAGAAAATAGCCAAGCAGTATGAGGGCAATCAGAATTATGCCCAGCCGCAAGGTCCGCTTAGTAATCACCATTCCTACACCTCAATAAGAAAGGAGACCGTACGGTCTCCGTCAATCCAACTTTTTCATCAACCGCCGGCGGGTACGGCGCGCCTGCCGCATTAAATCGCGGGTCGTAGCCTTGATCGTATCGGTGCTGCATTCCACCAGTGGTTTTTTTTGCGGTTTCACCAGGGGACCAAAGATGGCGCCTAGCACCGAACCTAGTAGGCCTCCCCAAATCAAACCCTGCCAAAACTTGCGCATCTTTATCCCTCCTGTAAATTTACAGCAGTATCCTGCAAAGGATTGTACAGAGTTAATGTTCCATCTGTTTCCACGTTAAAGATTTTCACGTTTTCGCCACGAATCAAAAACTCGACACAACATTCCGAACAGTAATACTGGTCAGCGCCTACTTTACCGATGGTGCGCTGCCCGCAGACTGGACAAGCAGTCACAGTCCCACCCCCAGTCAGTTTTTCTCTTCGTTATGCAAGAGGTTCACCATGGACTCTGGGACGATAAGTTTATCTTCGCCAACTACTTGCGCCTGGGGCAACGGTATCATCGAACGACCATAAACTAAATCGGTGAAGACTCCGTTCGATATTTCGTAAGCGGTTATTTCACCCGTTCCCGGGTCGAAGGCAATATCGGCCAGTAGACCCAAATTGACACCACACTCGGTAAATATTTGCTTGTCTACCACATCATGCAGCCGACAAGCTTGGTCGATCCCCGGCATAGCCGTCAAAGCGAGCAGCGCATCTCTGTTGCGCACCATAACAGCGTCGCGACCGATGCAAAATAAATTTTGAAAAAGGATACCTTGCCCATCGCTGAACCAACTGGTCTGATTGATCACAATTCCTAATACTGCCGCCCTGGCTAAATCCACAATCACTTCCTGAACCTCGCCAATCTTTGTACCCGTATCCAGTTCGAGCACCGGCAGGCCAATCAAATTTCGAAGTTTATACATAACCGGCCTCCAAAACAGATTGCAGTACTATTATGACCAAAAACGAGGCGGTTTATTATTTTTTAATCAACGTATCGCCTTACGGATAATCCCGCCGCCAACCACCGTGTCGCCGTCATAAAATACAACCGATTGTCCTGGGGTAATGGCGCGCTGCGGCTCGTCAAACCTGACATAAACCGCACCTTCTCTCTCCGGAGTTATTGTCGCCGGAGCTTCCCTCGCACTATAGCGAATCTTTGCCGCTACCCGCAGCGGCGAAGCAAGCTTGTCAACGGTGATGAAATTTAGGTCCTCGGCAATTAGTTCACTGGCAAATACGTCCTCGTCGGAGCCGACGATAACCTCGTTCCGCTCATAATCCAGAGCCACGACGTACAGCGGTTTACCTACCGCGATGCCAAGCCCTTTGCGCTGGCCAACAGTGTAAAGCGGCAACCCCTTATGACGGCCAAGAATCCGGCCATGGGTATCAACAATATTCCCCGGTCGAAGCGTTTCCGGCGCTTTTTCTTCCAAAAAACTCTTATAATCGTCATTAGGAATAAAGCATATTTCCTGGCTATCCGGTTTTTCCGCCACCGCCAGGCCGAACTGTCTGGCCATCTGCCGTGTTTGTACTTTGGTATATTCGCCCAGTGGCATAAGAAAGTGGCGCAATGTATGCTGGTTAAGATGATAAAGAGCGTAAGACTGGTCTTTTGTCCGGTCTACCCCTTTCCGCAAAATATATCGGCCGCGGCCTTTATCATATTCAATCCGCGCATAATGACCGGTAGCGACATATTGCGCATCAAGAGCCAAAGCCTTCTGCAGCAGTCCTTCGAACTTTACATACCGGTTGCAGGCAATACATGGATTGGGCGTTTTGCCGGCGGCATACTCGCGAATAAAATAGTCTACTACCGTTTCCTGAAACATTTCGCGAAAATTAAGTACATAGTAAGGAATGCCCAGTTTGTCCGCCACCCGTCTCGCATCGTTAACGGCTGATAAGGAGCAACATCCCCGGTGTTCAGGATCTATTTCCGGCAAATCGTTTTCCCATATTTGCATGGTAACCCCTATGACATCATAGCCCTGATGGACAAGAAGGGCGGCAGTTAACGAACTGTCCACCCCTCCGCTCATGGCTACAACCACTCTCGGTTTTGCGCCCATGAATACTCTCACTTTCCTTTTTTATTAAGGTAATCCTTAATCGCTTCGTGCAGCGCATCAGCCGCCAAGTTGGAGCAATGCATCTTGGCTGGCGGCAATCCGCCCAAAGCCTCGGCGACAGCCTGGTTGGATATTTTTAGCGCTTCGTCGATGGTCTTACCCTTGACCATCTCGGTCACCATGCTGCTGGTGGCAATAGCGGCCCCGCAGCCAAAGGTCTTAAATTTCACGTCTTTAATGATATCGTTTTCAATTTTCAGATAGATGCGCATAATGTCGCCGCATTTGGCGTTGCCAACTTCGCCAATGCCGTTGGCGTCCTCAATTTCACCTACATTGCGCGGGTTGGTGAAATGGTCCATGACTTTTTCGGTATACATTAGTTTCTCTCCCATTCATATGAATTAATGATGATGACAATGGCTGCAAGGATTCGACGACATAGCTGCCGGCTGCTTGCCGTACAGCGGCGACATGCTGCGCAGCCGCTCGATAATTTCCGGCATTACCGTCAAGAAATAATCAACTTCTTCTTCCGTATTGCCCCGGCCCAGCGAAATACGCAGTGAACCATGCGCTACCTCGTGCGAAAGGCCCATGGCCAGCAAAACATGCGAAGGATCGAGCGAACCGGAAGTGCAGGCCGAACCGCTGGAAGCAGCAATGCCTTTCAAATCAAGATTAAGTAGCAGCGACTCGCCTTCAACATAATGAAAACTAAAGTTTGCATTGCCAGGCATGCGCTGCGTAGGATGGCCATTAAGCTTCACATGAGGTATTTTGGCCATTGTTTCGCGGATAAGCTTATCCCGCAGCCGCTGTATATGAGCCATTTTTTGCGCCATCTCGTTTTTGGCGATTTCGGCCGCTTTACCCAGTCCGACAATACCGGGCACATTTTCCGTTCCTGCCCGCATATTGCGCTCGTGCCCACCGCCGTGCTGGATTGCCTCGATGCGCACACCGCGACGAATGTACAGGGCACCAATACCTTTGGGGCCGTGGAACTTATGTCCCGACAGGGTAAGCAAATCTATGTTGTATTCTTTTACATCAATTGGATAGTTGCCGGCTGCCTGGACCGCATCGGTGTGGAAATAAATGCCTTTCTCGCGGGCGATTTGGCCAATCTCCTTGATAGGTTGGATAGTGCCTACTTCGTTGTTGGCAAACATGATACTGATCAAAATGGTCTTGTCGGTAATGGCCTTTTTTAGATCCTCAACACGGACCATGCCATATTCGTCCACCGGTAGATAAGTAACCACGTAGCCTTGTTTTTCAAGGTACTCACAGGTATGGAGCACGGCGTGATGCTCTATGGCCGACGTGATAATATGATTGCCCTTCTTGCGGTTGGCATAAGCAACACCCTTAATCGCTAAGTTGTCACTTTCGGTGCCGCCGCTGGTAAAAAAGATTTCATTGGCGTTAGCACCAATCAGGGCCGCCACTTTTTCTCTGGCTTCCTCCACCGCTTTGCGGGCCTCGCGGCCGTAAGCGTGGATACTGGACGGATTGCCAAACTTGTCCAGCATATACTCCATCATCAGTTTGGCGACCTCGGGATCGACCGGCGTTGTCGCCGAGTGGTCAAAATAAATTCGTTTCATTGTTGTCATCTCCCTTATCCTTTTCTTCCCGGCATAAATCGGCAAGCGAGATAGAATCTAAAACCTGACTTATGCTATCGCGCACTTTGGCCCAAACGCCGCGGGTAACGCATATATCGGCCCGCTTGCAACTATTATTGTCAGTCAGCAGACAATCAACAGGAGCGATCGGGCCTTCCATAATGCGGATAATATCCCCAACCGTGATTTCCGCGGGATCTTTGGTCAGCGTATAGCCGCCCTGCGAGCCCCGAACGCTCTTGACATAGCCGGCTTTGCGCAGGATGCCCATGAGCTGTTCGAGATAATGCTCGGATATTCCTTGACGTTTCGCCACATTTTTCAGCGATATGGGACCTTGACCATAATGCAGGGCCAAATCGTACATGGCCGCCACACCATAACGCCCTTTGGTTGATAATTTCACAAAAACCTCTCCCGCTTTTCCGAGTATTTCGATTGGTTTTATCAAGATTAATATAGCAGAAACAAATAAGATTGTCAAAGCCTAATGGTAAATTATCTTAAACAATCCACACTATTATTCTGGTACTTTGCCATCTTCATTATGCCTGGCCCGTAACTGCTCCAAATGTTGCCGTATTTGCCTTTCGTACCCAAGCTGCCCGGGCCGGTAATAGACCGTGCCGGCCAGCGGGGCGGGCAGATGTTGCTGGCGTACCCAGCCACCCGGATAGTCGTGGGGATACAAATAACCCTGGCCATGCCCAAGCGCTTTGGCGCCGCGATAATGGGCATCGCGCAAATGCAGCGGCACCTCGCCGTAGTTTTTCCCGCGCACATCAGCCAAAGCCTGTTCAATAGCCAAATAGGCCGCGTTACTCTTGGGAGCACAGGCGATGTAAGTAACGGCCTGAGCCAGAATAATCCGCGCTTCCGGCAGGCCGATAAAATGAACGGCCTGGGCCGCGGCATTAGCAATAATCAAGGCCTGCGGATCAGCGTTGCCTACGTCTTCAGCGGCACTGATGACCAAGCGCCGGGCGATAAAATTCACATCTTCCCCCGCTTCCAGCATGCGGGCCAGATAATGTAGGGCCGCATCCGGGTCAGAGCCGCGCAAGCTCTTGATGAAAGCGGAAATAACATCATAATGGCTGTCACCACTTTTATCATATCGATGAATTTTTTCGCCCATAACAGTTTCAAGGACAGCAGCGGTAATACGGCCTTCCCCTGTTTCTTCCAGCTGCCATGCCGCCTGTTCCAGTATATTAAGGGCAATACGGGGCATCGCCGCCGGCAGGCGCGGGCAATAATGGCCCAAAGCACCTTCGTCCCACGCCAAGCGACGGTCGCCCAGTCCGCGTTCGTCGGTTAGGGCACGTACAAGGATTTGAACGATCTCTTCTTCACTAAGGGGCTGGAGCTTGGTAATCCGCATCCGCGACAAAAGCGGTGAGTTAACCTCAAAATATGGGTTTTCGGTAGTGGCCCCAATTAAAATTATGGTGCCATCTTCCACAAACGGGAGCAGCGCGTCCTGTTGCCCTTTGTTGAAGCGGTGTATTTCGTCAATAAACAAAATGGTACGCTGCCCATACAGCTTGAGCCGTTCCTGGGCCGCCTCAACCTGCTTGCGGACATCAGCAACCCCGGCAGCCACGGCATTGAGTTTTTCAAAATGGCAACCTGCCGCATTGGCAATCAAATAGGCCAGCGTCGTTTTTCCCGTTCCCGGCGGACCAAACAGCAGTAGCGACGGGAGAGTACCGGCCTTCAGCATGCGCCGGAGGAAGCGGCCAGGACCTACCAAATGCTGCTGGCCGACAAATTCGTCTAGCGACCTTGGTCGCATGCGGACTGCTAGCGGCGCCTTTTTTTCCGCCTCGGCCAAATGGACGGAAGCAAACAGATCCACCTTATTCACCCTTTACTAGCTTGGCCAAAATATCCACGGTATATCGAATATCTTCGCGCGTCACACCGTAGTGTGTCACCATACGGATCTTATACTCACCAAAGGCGTTGACCTTAATGCCTCTCTCCCGCAGTTTGGCGACAAATGTATTAGCAGTTACATCGATGGACGAAACGTCAAAAATGACAATGTTCGTTTGCACGGTTTCCAAATCAATGGCTAGCCCCATCTCGGCCATGGCCTCGCCCAGCATGCGGGCGTGCTGATGATCTTCCGCCAGCCGGTCAACCATGGTCTCCAAGGCGACAATACCGGCCGCCGCCAGAATACCTGCCTGCCGCAGGCCACCGCCCAGCATTTTGCGATACCGCCGGGCACGGTCAATAAGTTCTTGCGGTCCGACCAGCAGTGAACCCGGACCGGGGAGCGCCCAACCCCTTAGACAGACACAGTTGCACAGTATCGGCATGCTGGGCAATTTCCCGGACGTCTTTTTTCAAGGCCACCGCGGCATTAAAGATACGCGCGCCGTCCATATGTACGGGAATGCCGTACTCTTTAGCCAAAGCCTTGATGCCAGCCAGAACATCCATCGGATATACGGTTCCGCCAGCCCGGTTATGCGTATTTTCCAGGCAAATCAGTCCTGTCCGGGGAACGTGGACATCGCTTGGATTGCGGATGGCACCGCGAATAAGCTCGGGTGTGAGGATGCCATGTTTTGCCGCAATAGGCCGCGGCTGAGCCCCCGACAGACAGGCCAGGCCGCCTACTTCGTAATAGTAAATATGGGATTCGGCCTCACAGATAATTTCATCGCTTTTTTGCGTATGTACCATGGCGGCAACCTGATTACCCATGGTGCCGCTTGTAACAAAAAGCCCGGCTTCTTTTCCCGTCATATGGGCGGCTAATTCTTCTAGTCTGTTAATTGTAGGATCCTCGCGGTAGACGTCGTCGCCCACCTCGGCCTCGTACATGGCCCGGCGCATCTCGGGCGTCGGCAGCGTCACGGTGTCGCTGCGTAAATCCACAACCCGCATCGCAATCACTCCTAACAAATGTTTTGCTTATATATTTTTAATTCTGGCAAAAATGGTAAAATCCTACTATATTACTCAAAATTCCCCGCTAAAACAAAAAAACGACCATTGCTGTTATGCATGGTCGTCAGCGTTTTTTAAGATAGCATTTATTACCGCGCTGGCTAAAAACAGCCCAGCCGTAGCCGGAACAAAAGCAATACTGCCAGGAACCTGGCGCCTAAGGTGCTGTTCATCGGGATGGGCTGCCAGCGGCTCAATCGGTTTTTCGCAGGAAAAAACCACTGTTAAATTGCGGGTAATTCCCCGTTCCCGCAAAAGTTTGCGCACGACCTTAGCCATAGGACATGTGTGAGTTTGACTGATATCGGCCAAACGCAGCGCCGTGGGATCCAGTTTGTTGCCTGCCCCCATACTGGAAACAATCGGAATACCACGCGCGATGGCGGTGGCAATAAGATCTACTTTGGCACTGATGGAATCTATAGCATCAACGATATAGGTAAAGTCCGGGCGGATGAGTTCGTCCCGCTTTTCCGGTCGGTAAAAATCTTGAATGGCCTCAACGCGGCAATCAGGGTTGATATCGGCAATGCGCCGTTTGAGTACCTGTACTTTAGGGCAACCCGACCGTAGAGTCAAGGGCGGGAATTTTGCCGGTTAATATTCGTTATGCTTACCTTTATCATGGTCAATTAAGACCAAGTGACCAATACCGGAGCGGGCCAATGCCTCAACAGCATAAGACCCTACCCCGCCGGACGCCGAAAACGGCGACAGTGCTTGCGGCAAGCGCCTTTTAGACCCTGCTTGCCGATAAGCATTTCGGTACGCATAAAACGGTGTAGCAAGATCAATCACTCCATGCAAAAGACAAAATAAGTCCCCACCATGCCGTATTGCCGTTGTTTTGAACCTGCCCCCGGCAGGTGGGTGCCCTCCTGATTACTTTATGTGTCCCCCAAAAGAGTATGGGGCATACATGCCATAATCAGAGTTAGGCTCCCATAGTGTATGTGTTGGCTCAAAACATCCGGGCTTACACGAACACAGCAGGGCACTTAACCAAACTGTTTAATTATTTCGTCTTTATCTTAGCAAAGATTACAGGTCTTTGCAAGTTTTTGCGGGGCGGAATGTTTTGCCACCCACACCGGCACTAGTTTGCCGAACCTGGTTTCTTTACAACTACGTCGGTTTTAATGTGAAGTTCCTTAAGCTGGCGCGGCGTTACCTCCGACGGCGCCTGCGTCATCATGTCAGTAGCGCTTTGTGTTTTGGGGAAAGGCAATAACATCGCGAATGGATGACCGCTTAGCCA
>NZ_AAWL01000034.1 GCF_000169155.1 Thermosinus carboxydivorans Nor1 | reverse complement strand
CTTGGATGATTTCTTTCGCCGGTTACGCCGTTTATATCGCTTACCACTGATGACAATTTTATGTTGCAGCCTTCCAAGAATTTTTGCAGCCGTTGGATTTCACGGGCGCGTTCTTGAATTTTAGAGGTGCGTAATCTTGTGATTTCCCGCATTTCCCGTTGCCTGCGCTCGGGAATGAAGCTTGGTTTTAGTAGTCCATGGCGAAGAAGCGAAGCTATCCACTCGGCATCTTTAACATCGGTTTTTCGTCCAGGTACGTTTTTAATGTGCTGAGCATTGACTATTATCGCTTTTATTCCTTCGGCTTCCAGAACGTTGATAACCGGCTTCCAGTAAACACCGGTGCTTTCCATTGCTACGATTTCAACCTCATGTTTTTTTAACCAATCGGCAAGTTTGTGCAACTGTTCTGACGTAGTGCCGAAACTGTTGCGCCGCATTTTTTCGCCTACCAGGGCACAGGCTTCAATTTTGCGTTTGTGAATGTCTAACCCGCAACACCGCTCATAAACTACCTGGACATTGTTACTCATTCTAATTCTCCTTCTGCGGCCTTATTTTGCGACTGGTGCAATCATCTCTAGGGATGTATTCTACCCTGCGTACTCTCCAATAGGAGGTGACAGTTAGTGATGCACCGAATGATTGAGGACAATCTTTGCGTCAGGCTCGAAGCGCTAGTACGCGACGTCCTTTGGTCGCCCAGCCGCAAGCTAAATATTCGCCGCAGACTATCCGTTTTCATGCTTTGTGGTGCCAATTATTGGCATGAATATCTTTGTGGTTTTCAATGTTTGTTGTTCTTTGGCAAAGCACTCAGACCGGCTTGCCCACGCTGTTCGTCCACTTGCCGCACTGGTCGCCCCACCGGGCTACTACCTGGCCGTTAAGGCCGATTTCGATTATTTCGCACAAATTTGGGCAGCCACTGCACTCGTAGCTGCGCGGCTGGTAGACGAAGTCGGCGACGCCGAAGCCACGGAAGGCGGTATTTTTTTTATCGGTCATTTGTTCCCTGGCCAGCAGCGCGGCGCCAATGGCCCCCATGACGCCAAAATGGGGCGGCACGATGACCTCAAGGCCCAGTGCCTCTTCAAAGGCCCGCTTCATGCCTTTGTTGGCCGCAACGCCGCCCTGGAACAGCACTGGCCCGAGAATTTGCTTGCCCTTGCCGACGTTGCTTAAGTAGTTGCGCACCAATGCCTGACACAGGCCGTTTAAGATATCGCCGATAAGGTGTCCAGTCTGCTGCTTGTGAATCATGTCCGACTCAGCAAACACGGCACAGCGGCCGGCGATGCGCACCGGCGTATTGGACGAGAGGGCGATGTCGCCAAAGTCTTCGATGGGGATATTAAGCCGCGCGGCCTGCTGGTCCAAAAACGAGCCGGTACCGGCGGCACAGACGGTATTCATCGCAAAATCGGTAACCACTCCGCCCCGGATAATAATAATTTTGGAGTCCTGGCCGCCAATTTCCAGGACGGTCTGCACATCAGGGACGATGTGCATGGCGGCGACGGCGTGAGCGGTGATTTCATTTTTGATGATGTCGGCGCCCACGACCACGCCGGCCAGGTGGCGGCCGCTGCCGGTAGTGCCGACTCCTTTTACGCTTAGGTCAGGCCGTCGCGCGTAAATCTCGCGCAGCCCCCGCTGGACGGCGTCAATCGGCCGGCCTTGCGTGCGGATGTAGAGCGTGTCCACTACCTCCCCCGCTTCGTCAAGAACGGCAATATTGGTACTGACCGAACCGACGTCAATGCCAAGATAGGCGTTCACTTACCATGCCTCCTTGTTAAAACCGTTAACTTGCTTAGTTTGTGCATTTGTTCAGCTATTATTATTGCCAATTGTTGGGGGAAGTATAAATTGGTATGAAGTATGAAGTATGAGGTATGAGGTATGAGGTGGGAGGTGAACGTGGCGGAAGAAAAATTATCGCCAGGCATATGAGACTGGTCGGTAGGCCTACAGGTGGCGGCGAAATTCATGGCCAGATTAAGACAATTGCTGGAACAACCCCTGCTGCTATTGGTATGATATAAGTAAAAACAAGAAATAGTGGCAAGCGTTGCGCGGAAAGGGGATTGTTTCAATGAATAAACGCATTGTGATTATCGGCGGCGGCCCTGGCGGCTATGTGGCCGCCATCCGGGCCGCCCAACTAGGCGCCGAAGTGCATTTGGTGGAAGCCGACCGCTTAGGGGGCACTTGCCTGAATGTGGGCTGCATTCCCACCAAGTCGCTGCTTCATACGGCCCAGCTTTACCGGGAAGTGCAAAAAGGCGGCCTGATTGGTCTTAAAGCCGACAATGTTCGCGTCGACTGGCCGGTGCTGCAGTCACGCAAGCAGGCGACGGTGACGCGCCTGGTCAAAGGCGTGGAGTCGCTGCTTAAGGCTAATAAGGTAACGGTGCATAAAGGTCAGGCGGCGCTGAAAGACGCCAGGACGGTAATAGTCAGCGGCGAGACCGAAAAGGAGGTGGCGGCGGATATTATTGTGCTGGCTACCGGTTCCGAACCGGTGAAACTGAATTTCCCCGGCGCCGAGCTGCCCGGTGTCATCGACAGCACGGCCGCCCTCAGCCTGCCAAGCGTTCCAACGTCGCTCGTTATTGTCGGCGGCGGCGTCGTCGGCATCGAGTTTGCTGCTTTGTACAGCGCCCTCGGCGCCCGGGTGACGGTTGTCGAACTCTTGCCGGAAATTTTGCCGCCCGTCGACGGGGAGATTGCGGTTAAGGTGCGGCAAGAGCTCACCCGGCAGGGGGTAACTTTCCTGACCGGGGCCAGGCTGACCGAGGTTCGCCAAGGTGACGGCGCTCTTACGGCATTGGTCGAAGCCGGCGGCAAGGTCGAGGAGGTAACAGGCGAGTATGTGCTGGTGGCGGTGGGCCGCCGGCCCCGTACTCAAGGTTTGGGCCTGGAAGCGGTCGGGGTAGCTCTTGACCGGGGCCGCATTACGGTAGATGAACATTTTGTCACTACTGTGCCAGGTATTTATGCCGTCGGTGACTGCAACGGCCAGATAATGCTGGCTCATGCCGCTTCGGCGCAAGGCATTGCCGCCGTAGAGCATGCGCTGGGCCATCAGGCCGCTTATTATCCCCAGACCATTCCGTCCTGCATTTACATCCAGCCTGAAGTGGCCGGCGTGGGCCTGACGGAAGAAGAGGCCAAGAAACAGGGCATAGCCTATAAAACAGGTCTGTTCCCCTTATCCGCTAGCGGCAAGGCGGTCATTGACGGCGGCATGAGCGGCCTGGTTAAAGTCATCGCCGGTGAAAAATACGGGGAAATTCTCGGGGTCCACATCTTTGGCCCCCGTGCTACCGACCTCATCGGCGAAGCCGCCCTGGCCATCCGCCTGGAGGCGACCGTTGACGAACTGGTGACGACCATTCACGGCCATCCGACCATCAGCGAGGCCCTGGCCGAAGCGGCGCTGGCGGTAGACGGCAAGGCGATCCATTGGCCGCCGGGGATGAAGGTGCGCTGATGCGGCGCTGCCGCCTGCTCGGGAGCGGCGTGGCCGGTTTTGCCGCCGTTGCCGCCGGCCCGCTGGTACGCAGCTCTTATCACGCCGCCGCCATGGTAGCGCCAAAACAGCAAGGAGGGAGGCCGCATGGACGGCCGCAAGCATAAGGCCAACTTTGTTCTGGGCATTGTGACGCTTGGTTTTTTTGCTGGTTTCCCATTTCGGCATACCTTTTTCGGCGGCCTTATTACCAGCGCCTGTGAGGCGGCCATGGTGGGCGGACTCGCCGACTGGTTCGCGGTGACGGCGCTGTTTCGGCGGCCGCTGGGCATCCCTTTCCGTACCGAGCTTATCCCCCGCAACCGGGAAAAGATTTTTCGGGCCATCCGCGACATGGTGGAGCAGGATCTCATCACAGCGGAAAATGTCAAAGCGACCTTAGACGACTATGACCTGGCGGCGGTATTGTGCAAATACCTGGATGAACATGGCGGCCGGGAAAGTATCCGGGCCATTGCCCGCCGGCTGACGGCCGATGTAATTGCTAAGCTGGACGCAAGCCAGCTGGCCCGCGCCGCCGAGCTGCTCCTAAAAACTGAAGTGGTTCGGATTGAGGTTGCTCCCTTATTGGCAGAGGCGATTGAGTGGGCGCTGGCCCATGGCTATGGCGATGCGGTGGCCTGTTTTTTGCTTGATGAGGGCATTCGCCTGGCCAAGCAAGAGACTGTCCCGTGGTTTATTGCCAATCTACTTTTGGAAGTCCGCCATGCCTATGAGCGAGGCTCGCGCCGCCGCAAGTTTTTTCACCGCGCCCTCGAACGGATGGCCCGCCTGTCGCCGCTTAGGTTTGGTCTTAGCGGCCAACGCCGCCTTATTGCCTTGCTCGAGAGGATGAAAGATCCCAAGCACCCGCTGCGCCAAGAGCTTGCCACCTGGCTGCGGCGGCTGGCAGAGCGGCTACGGACCGATGCCGACCTGCGGCGCCAGGTTGAGACCTGGAAGATGGCCTATGTGGTTGAACCGCTCGATGTGCGGAAAACGCTTGCCCAATATCTCGACGGCTTTCGGCGCACCGGTAGCGCCAAAACTGACGAGTGGCAAGAGGCGCTGGCCGGATGGGTAGTGACCTGGCTTGACGGGTTTCTGGCCAATCCGCAGCTAGCGGCGGCAGTCGACCGCCGATTGAAGCAGGCGATCGTTGAGTGGCTGGAGGTCAATCACCGGGAAATCGGCGATCTGGTAGCAGGCGAGCTTAACCGGTTCAGCACCGGAGAGTTGGTGGCCTTTATCGAGGACCGGGTGGGCGACGATCTGCAGGTCATCCGCATCAACGGGTCGCTGGTTGGTAGCGTCATCGGCATGCTGATCTATCTTTTGACGTTTTGGGTTGGGTGACGGTATGAACTATCGGAAGCGGGCCGACCGCGTTTTGCTGGCCGTGTTTGTCCTCATGGTGGTGACGATGGGGCTGAACTGTTATTATCCGGGGATACTTTGGCTCGAGCTGGCGCAGGCGGCCGCCCAGGCCGCCTTTGTCGGCGGGCTGGCGGACTGGTTTGCCGTCACGGCTCTTTTCCGCCGCCCGCTGGGTATTCCCTGGCACACGGCGCTGATCCCCCGCAGCCGCGACCGTATCATCCGCGGCTTGGCGTTAGCAGTTGAACAGGAGCTGGTCAGCCTGGACGCCATCACCCGGCGGCTAAAGGGTGTACGGCTGGCGCCGCTCCTTATCGCCTGGGTGGACACCGATCAGGGGCGCACCTTTTTGCGCGGTCTCGTGGCCCGGTGCCTACGGGCCGGCCTGGATAACGTCAGTCCTGCAACCATGGCCTGCTACCTCGAAAGATTAATACGAAACTATCTTGCGACCAGGCCGCTGGCGCCCGAGCTTCAGAAAATAGCCCGATGGGCCCTGGCGTCCGGCCATGCCCGGGCAGTAGCCGACATTATTCTTGGCGAAATTATCCGGGGCGTGCAAAAGCCTGCTATCAGGCGGGCGATTTTGGCCTTTCTCGAAAAGTACACCCGGCAGGCGGCGTCATCCCCGTGGCAGCGTACTATCCTGTGGCTTGCCGAGCAGACTGACACCGTTAATCTGGCTGAACTGGCGGCGGTGCTGCAGCAAGATTTGGTGGAAACGCTGACTAAGGTTCGTCAGGGCGCCCACCCGCTGCGGCAGTGGCTAAGGGAGCGGGCCGAAGCCTGGGTGGAAGCCTTAGGTACCGACCCCGTCCTCGCAGCCAAGGTTGAGGCCTGGAAAGAAGAAGCGCTGGCGCGGTTGAATCTTCGCGAACCGCTGCTTAAGATTGCTACGACCGCCTTGCAGGCAGTGCGGGCCGGCCTGGACAGCGGCGTCTATCATTCACCGCTATTGGCGGCCACTCTCAGTCAGGCGGACGGATACTTACGCCGCTTCAAACAAGACCCCCACCTCCAGGCCTGGGTGGAAGGCTATCTGCAGGAGGCGCTTGGCCACATTGTACGGTCGGAACATTCCTTTATCGGCGCCGTGGTGGAAAAGGCCCTCTCCCGCTTTGACGCCGAGGGCCTTAACCGGTTCGTAGAGGAAAAGGTCGGCGAAGACCTGGCCTGGATCCGGATTAACGGCAGTATCGTTGGCGCGGTGGTGGGACTATTGCTACAGCTATTTGTCCGCTTCATTTATGAGCCCTATGCCGTGCCGGTCATCCGGGCGTGGTTTTCTTAAAGTAGAAAAGTCCTTTCCATAGAAACGTGAGTATACTGAATATGCATTAACAAGAAATAATTATGCCAAAATAAGTAATTTTTAATTGAAGAATTGTAAGCATGATGATAAAATAATGGACAAACAGGCAATGAAGCCTTCGCACCGGCTGGTGTGAAGGCTTTTTATACAATTTTATAAACAATTCAAAAAATGTCTTGTGAGCGTGGATGATTATCGCATATAATTGATACACAAGACCGAGGAAAGGAGAGTGGGAAGGGTTGGTATTTGCCGAAGAAGACTGGTACGAACTGCAACAGTTTATGGTAGAAAAAAGACGCGATTTGCACCGCTACCCGGAAATAAGCACTCAGGAAAGCCGTACGAGTCAAGTGGTGGCCGAATACTTGCGCGGCTTGGGCGTGGAAGTGCAGACGTTTAACGGCCATCACGGCGTCGTCGGCATTATCCGCGGCGCGGCGCCGGGCCCGGTTATTGCGCTCAGGGCCGACATGGACGCCTTGCCGGTTATTGAGGAAAACGACGTGCCCTATAAGTCCGCCGTTCCTGGCGTAATGCATGCTTGCGGCCATGACGCCCATACGGCCATACTGATGGGGGTAGCCAAAATGTTGGCCGCGTCGCGGGAGGAGTTAGCGGGCGCTATTAAGCTGCTCTTTCAGCCGGCGGAAGAGGCGGCGCCGGTTGGCGGCGCGCAGCTCTTAATTGACGACGGCGTGCTGGAAAGCCCCAAAGTGGACGCCATTTTTGGCCTCCATGTCTGGCCTGACGTACCTCTGGGGCAGATCGCCTTGCGGACCGGACCGATGATGGCCGCGTCCGACCGGTTTACCATTAAAGTGCTGGGCCGGGGCGCGCATGCCGCCGAGCCACATAAGGGTGTTGACGCCATTGCCGTCGCTGTCGAAGTATACCAGGGGCTGAGCAAGATTATGCACCGCTTTATCAGTCCGCGTGAGACGGCCACTATTTCGGTGGGCGCCATTCGCGGTGGCGAACGGTACAATGTCATCCCGCGCGAAGTGGTCATGGAAGGCACGGTGCGCACGCTCAGCGAGAATGTGCGCCAGGCCATTCCTAAGCTGGTGGAGCGCATGGTGCAAGGCGTGACGGCCGCCTACGGCGCCGGCTATGAGCTGGACTACCAGTTTGGCTATCCCGTGCTGGTGAACGATGCCAAAGCCGCCGGCATTGTCGCCGAGGCGGCTGCCGAAGTGATCGGCTGCGCGGCGCTGCAGCCAGTGGAGCCCATCCTGGGGGCGGAGGATTTTGCCCGCTATCTCGCCAAGGTTCCGGGCGCCTTTTTCCTGCTTGGCTGCCAACAACCCGGCAATGCTTATCCGCTGCACAGTTCTCGCTTCGATGTGGATGAGCGGGCGCTGCTGCTTGGCGCCCGCGTCATGTACAGCGTCGTCCGGAAGGCGCTGGCCGCTTACGCGCCAGATGCCGCGCTGCGGGCGTCATAAGCAAACTTTAAGTGTAAAGGAGGTTTTTTTATGGCGGAATTTTCGCGGCAACCTCAGTCTGCGCCGCCGCAAGTCGGCGCGTTTCAAAAGTTGCTGGACGTAATCGAGTACATCGGGAATAAGTTTCCTTCGCCGTTCATGCTGTTTACTATTTTGGGACTTATGGTGCTGATTTTATCCTGGGTGTTTGATGGCGCCACCGCGTCATACATCGGCAAGGGCGGCAAGCCGACCGTGGTGAAGGTCGTCAGCCTGCTCAACGCTGACGGTTTCCGCTATATTCTTGAGGACATGGTTAAAAACTTTGTCAACTTCCCGCCGCTGGGGCTGGTCGTTGTCATGATGCTGGCCATGGGCCTGGCCGAAGCCACCGGTCTGGTGAGCGCTTTTGTCCGCCGCATCATGCTGGGCGTGCCGTCCTGGGCCGTTACCAGCACCGTGTTCTTCCTTGGCATCAACGGAAACCTGGCGTCTGACGCCGCCACCGTCTTTATCCCCGCAGCGGCCGCCGCCGTATACGCCAGTATGGGGCGCAACCCGCTGATGGGTATGTCGGTCGCCTTTGCCGCTGTCCAGGCCGGTTTTAGCGCCAACATCCTGCCGGCCGGCACCGATGCGCTTTTGGCCGGGATTACCCAGTCGGCCATTGGCACAATCCCGCAGACGGCCAATTCCCCGGTCCACCCGCTGATTAACTATTACCTCATGAGTTCGTCGGTTATCATTCTGACAATTGTGGGCACGCTGATCGCTGAGAAGGTGGTCGGTCCGCGCCTCGACCGGCTGCATCCCGTGACGGAGTTCGGGTTGAAGGTGAGCGAACATGAGCTTACTCCGGAGGAAAAGAAGGGGTTGCGCTACGCCGGTTGGGCGGCACTTGCGTATATAGCGCTGCTCCTCATCCTGCTGGTTCCGGAAAACGGCCTCTTGCGCAATCCCAAAACGCATGCCATTTTGCCTAATTCGCCGTTTTTGAGCGGCATTATTCCGATCTTGTTTTTCTTCTTTATGACCGTCGGCATCGCGTTCGGCATTGGCAAGGGTGTTATTAAAAAGGAAAGCGATATTGGCAAGTTCATGGGCCAGGGGGTTGCGGGGATTATCAGCTTCATTGTCACCGCTTTCTCTGCCGCCCAGTTCATTGCCTGGTTCAATAAGAGCAACCTTGCTACCGTTATGGCCATTAAGGGCGCCGACCTGTTAAAAGCGCTCGACTTTACGGGCGTATCGCTTATTATCGCTTTTATCCTTTTTTCGGCTTTCGTTGACCTGTTTATTGTCAGCGGCTCGGCCAAGTGGCTCATCTTGGCGCCGGTGTTCGTGCCCATGTTCGGCCTGTTGGGTTATGAGCCAGCACTGACTCAGGCGGCGTACCGCATCGGCGAGAGCTCGGTCAACAGCATTACGCCGCTGAACTATTATTTACCGGTGATGCTTGGCATCATGGCCAAATATGCTGGCAATGACGCCAAGGTGGGCATGGGGACGCTGGTGTCCATGCAGCTTCCCTTCGGCATAGCCTTCTTGGTCGCCTGGACGGCTTGGCTGATGGTGTTTATCTTCTTCAACCTGCCGCTCGGGCCGGGGGCTAAGATTTATCTATAATTAAGTTTTTAACCGATATTTACATAAAATTTTGGCTAAATCAAATTATTAAAAAGTTGTTGACATTTTATTTGCCATTATTATACAATTAACGCAAAAGTAACATATAGACCTTGCGAAGATAGAGGTGCGGGCAACATGAGTAGCTCCGGGGAGAAGGGCATCGCTGAACCGGAGGGAAAGGGTGACCGCCGAAGCGTGGCCGGCTGCCGAAGCGGCCATGCTGGTCCTGCGTCGAACAGGCGCCGGACTGTCACCAATTGTGAAATTGGTGGAGCGCTATCTCATCTGGCCGCTATTCGTCCCAATATTTGCAGCATGCTTGGACCCGGTGAGGCGTAGCTCCCGGGTCTTTGTTTATCTTGTTCATAGCCGGGACAACGCAGGCATATAAGTGAAGTATGAGGTATGAGGTATGAGGTGAGGGAGGAGGATTGGCGGCAAAATAGCGACTGGATTAGGCAAGAGTAAAAGAGGAGGGGTGTATGTGTCCAAGTATATGAAATTATTATCCTTGGTAGTAGTACTCATTTTCCTGGTAGCGGCGGCTGGCTGCGGTGGTAGTTCAAGCACGTCGGGCAGCAAGGGCAATCTGGTGATTGCCATGGTTAACCCGCTTTCCGGTGACAGCGCCACATACGGCGTGAGCCATAAGAACGGCATGGAACTGGCCCGGGAGGAAATTAACAAGGCTGGTGGCATCAAGGGGCAGCAAATCGAGATTCTCTTCCACGACGACGCCGGTGATCCCAAGCAGGCGGCGGCGGGTGCGCAAAAGTTTGCCGATCAGAAAAACGTCATGGCCATTGTGGGGTCGTGTCTGAGCTCCAATACGCTGGCGATGGTGCCGATCACCGATAAAGCCAAACTGCCGCATTCGGTTGTTTCGTCCAGTACGCCCAAACTGAGCGGCATGAGCAAATACTTTTTCCGCATGGCCGTGCAGGACGCTCAGGTGGGCATCCTGATGGGCGACTTGATCGCCCAGAAACTGGGGGCCAAGAAGGTCGCCATTTTGTATCCCAATAACGACTATGGCAAGGGGCTGACGGCGGCGATTGAGGAAACGCTCAAAAAGCACGGGGTGACCGTTGTGTCCAACCAGGCCTATCTGGCTACCGACAAAGATTACTCGGCGCTGCTTACCGGGATCAAGGCCCAGGGAGTTGACGCGCTGGCCGTGGCCGGCACTTACACCGACGGCGGCCTGATCACCAAGCAGGCCCGCGAGCTCGGCCTGACCATTCCAATCGTCGGCGGCACCGGTTTCTACAGCCCGAAATTCGTGGAAATCGCCGGCAAGGCGGCAGAAGGGGCGATTTTCCTCGGTGCGTTCGTAGCCTCCAACCCCGACCCGGCGGTGCAGAACTTCGTTAAGAAATATAAAGAGAAGTATAATATGGAGCCTGACACGTTTGCCGCGCTTGGCTATGACCAGATGTACGTCTTGGCCGAGGCCATGAAGAAGGCGGCGGAAAAAGGCGCCATCACCCGGGAAAACATCCGTGATGCCATGGCTCAGACTAATTACAAGGGGATTACCGGCACCGTCACCTTTAACGATCAAGGCGACTGGGTCCGCCCATATCTGTATATTACCGTAAAAGACGGCAAGTTTGTTCTGTACCAGTAAAATGCAGCGCGGGAAGCGGCCAATGCTGCTTCCCGTATTTTTGTTAAATCGACATGAATATCTAAACGGTAAGTGCAATAACAGGGAATTCATGCAAGCAATCGGCGCCACAAGTATACAAACCGTTAAACCACGGAGATATTCATGCCAATAAATTGGCACCACAAGCCAGGAAAACCGGGATTGAACCGCGGAGCGCACGGAGAGTGCGATATACATCGCACTTGGGGTTTTAATTAATTTTTAATTTTAATAAAATTTTATCCTCCGTGTTCTCTGCGGTTCTCTATATTCCCCATTTAGAAGTTGTCGGTTTTCGGAGTAGAACGCAGAGAGCGCGATATTCATCGCGCTAAATATCAAAAAAATGCCCTCTCCGTGTCCTCCGTGGTTAGACTTAAACATTTTCAAGGTTTTGCGGTTAAAAGTTTGGGGGTGACAAATGTGCTTCTGTTGCAGCAAATCATTAACGGTCTGGCCCTGGGCGGAATTTATTCCCTTATCGCTATCGGCTGGACGGTAGTATTCGGCATCATCGGCCTTATCAACTGGACCCACGGTGAGGTGTTCATGATTGGCGCCTTTGTGGGTTTTCTGCTCATCACGCACTTTAAACTGAACCTCTTTGCCGCCCTCATTTTGGCAATGGTGGCCAGCGGCTTTACGGCCTTTCTGATTGACCGGCTGGCGTACCGTCCGCTGCGCAATGGCCCCCGCCTGGCGCTGTTTATTACGGCGCTGGGGGCATCCACTTTCTTGCGCAACCTGGCGGCCATCATCTGGGAGCCTCATTCCCGGGCCTATCCCCCTACCCTGGACTTTTCCGTCATGATCTTTCAAATTGGCGGCGCCTCGCTGACGGTTAACAGCCTTCAGGTGTTCATTTTTGTGGTTACCCTCGTGATAATGGCGTTTCTGCAATGGTTCATTACCCGTACCATGATGGGCAAGGCCATGCTGGCCGCCTCGCAGGACATTGAAACCGTCAGCCTGATGGGGGTTGAGGTCAACCATCTTGTTACCATCACGTTTTGGGTGAGCGGCCTCTTGGGCGGTGCTGCAGGCGTGCTGGTCGGCGTCCTGTACGCGATCGACCCGATGATGGGGGCCATGGCCGGCCTCAAGGGCTGGGCGGTGGCCGTGCTCGGCGGCGTGGGCAGCATTACCGGGGCGATGATCGCCGGGCTGTTGCTCGGCGTGGCGGAAAATATCGCGTCCGCGTATATTTCGTCAGGCTATCGTGACGCCATTGCTTTTATCGTCATGATTTTGGTGTTGGTCATTAAGCCCACCGGCCTGATGGGTTTTAAATTCGAGGAGAAGGTGTAGGGAGGTGTGGCGCCATGACAACTTTAGCAACGCTCCTGCGGCGGCAGTCGCTGGTAAGGTTTGCCTACAGCCCCCGCGCCGCTGTCGTTTTTAGTGCCGTGATTTTGCTTATCACCTTCCTGGACTCATTTATTGATGCTCCGGACTACATTTTCAGCCCTTACTTCAAGCATATCATCTTTGTCAGCCTGACTTACAGCATTGTTACGCTCAGCCTTAATTTTGTTTCCGGCTATGTGGGGCAGACCTCGCTGGGGCATGCCGCGTTCTTCGGCCTGGGCGGCTATGTTTCGGCGTTACTTACCCAGCTTTACCACGTTCCCTATTGGCCGGCCTTTCTGGCCGCCGGTGTGGTCGCCGCCCTGGTGGGCATCCCGCTCGGGGCACCGGCGCTGCGCGTCAAAGGACCGTTCCTGGTCGTCGTCACTTACGCCTGCGGCGAGGTGTTCCGCTTCATAGCCCTAAACCTCGAAGTGACGGGCGGGCCAGCCGGTTTGCCCGGGTTGGTGACGCCAAGCATTGCCGGCGTGAGCTTTACCGACGTGGGCGCGACCGGTAAGGAACTTTTTATCGTCACGGCGCTGGTGTTCGCCCTAGCCTTGGCTTTCTTTATGTCCCGCCTGGAAGATTCGCGGATCGGCCATGCCTTTGCCGCCATTCGCGAAGACGAGATTGCCGCGGCGGCGATGGGGATCAATACGGCGTACTATAAGTTGCTCGCTTTCTGCCTGGGCGCGTTTTTCGCCGGTTTGGCGGGCAGCCTGTTCGTCCATTACCTGTCGTTTGTCAGCCCGGACATGTTGAGCTCCACCGAGTCGATCATGATGTTTACCATGGTCGTGGTCGGCGGCGCGCGCAGCATTCCCGGCTCATTCCTGGGGGCTTTTCTCCTCACCTTTATTCCCGAAGGGCTGCGCTACTTTAAAGATTTTGTCCACCTGCCCTTTGACCCCTGGCTGGTCTTCTTCGGCTTTGTGCTGATGGTCATGATGCGCGTGCGGCCCCAGGGCATTCTCGGCGCCGACACTGTGTTTCGCCGCTAAAGGAAGGGAGGAAGGGAAACGCCATGCTGCTGAAAACGGAAAAGCTGTGCAAGACCTTTGGCGGCCTGCGGGCCGTGAACAATGTCGATTTTCACATTGACACCGGCGAGGTGGTGGCCATCATCGGCCCCAATGGCTCGGGTAAAACCACTTTTTTCAATGTGGTCAGCGGGATTATGCCGGCCACCGCAGGAAGCATCGTCTTTAAGGGTGAAGACGTGACGAAGCTGCAGGCTCATGACATCACGCGGCGCGGTATGGCCCGCACGTTCCAGAATATTCGCTTGTTTCCAAACCTCACGGCCCGGGACAATCTTATTGTCGGCCGCTACAGCCGGGGCCGCTCGGGCCTTTGGGATGGCCTTTTCCACTCGGCCCGCCTGAAAGAAGAAGAACGGCGTAATGAGGAAATGGCCCAAGAACTATTAGAGTTTGTCGGGCTTACGCCTTACCGCAATCTGATGGCCAAAAACTTGCCCTACGGCGCCCAGCGCCGCCTGGAAATTGCCCGGGCGCTGGCCAGCGAGCCCGACCTTATCTTGCTTGATGAGCCAGCCGCCGGCATGAATCCTAGGGAAGTGGACGAACTCTTAAAACTGATCGCCAGGCTCAAAGAGCGGGGGCTTACTATTTTGCTTATTGAACATCAGATGCGGCTGGTCATGAATATCGCCGAGCGGGTCGTCGTGTTCGACCATGGCGAAAAAATCGCCGAAGGGCGGCCGCACGAGGTACGCCATGACCCCAAGGTTGTCGAAGCCTACATCGGACCGGAGGTGGATTCGCTTGTTAAACATCGACGGCATTAACGTGTATTACGGTAACATCCACGCTGTCCGCGACATCAGCCTGACGGTCGGGGAAGGGGAGATTGTCACGATTATCGGCGCCAACGGTGCCGGCAAAACCACCATCCTCAAGACCATTGTTGGGCTGCTGAAGAGCCGCACCGGCACCATCCGCTTTCAGGGCGACGATATCACGCAGGAAGCCACGGCCGGCATCGTGCGGCGCGGGATCGCCCTCGTGCCGGAAGGGCGGCGGGTGTTTCCCCGCCTCAGCGTGGCCGACAATCTTATCCTCGGCGCGTACTCGCGCAAAGACAAAGAGGTAGAGCGGGATCTGGCGAAAATCTACGAAATGTTTCCCCGCCTGGCCGAGCGGCGCCATCAGGCGGCGGGGACACTGTCCGGCGGCGAACAGCAAATGCTGGCCATGGGCCGGGGTTTGATGAGCCGCCCCAAATTGCTACTCTTAGACGAGCCGTCCATGGGCCTGGCGCCGCTACTCGTGCGGCAAATTTTCCAGACCATTTTGGACATCAACAGCATGGGCACCACGATTTTGCTGGTAGAACAAAACGCGCGGATGGCGCTGTCCATCGCCGACCGGGGCTATGTGCTGGAAACGGGAAGCGTCGCTCTGGCCGGCAGTGCTGCCGACCTGTCCGACAATGATAAGGTGCGCCGCGCTTATTTGGGGGAATAGCTGATGCGCATAGACCATCATCCAGTGCTGGGCGACCGGCCGGCCGGCCGCCTGGTAACTATCACCGTAGACGGCGAACAGCTGCTGGCGGTGGAAGGCGAGCCTATCGCCGCCGCGCTGCTTGCTCACGGCCGCCGTTTTTTCCGCCGCACGCCCCGGCGGCATGAGCCGCGGGGCGTGTTCTGCGGGATTGGCCGCTGCACCGACTGCGTCATGACGGTGGACGGGGTGCCGAATGTCCGCACCTGCGTCACGCCGGTGCGGGCCGGCATGGTTATCACGTCCAACTGCAGTGAGGAGGGTGGCCATGGAAAGCTTTGACGTCGTGGTGGTCGGCGCCGGCCCGGCGGGGTTGGCCGCCGGCATTGAGGCGGCCAAACGGGGCGCCCGCACTTTGGTGATTGATGAAAACAGCCGCCCCGGCGGGCAGCTGTTTAAACAAATTCACAAATTTTTTGGCTCCCATGAGCATAAAGCCGGTATGCGCGGTTACGTCATCGGCGAGATGCTGCTTGAGGAAGCGGCGGCGTGCGGCGTCGAGGTGTGGCTGGACAGCGTGGTGTGGGGGTTGTTTGACCGTCAGGCCGCCGTTTGGCGCCGCGGGGAGCGGACGATTGTTACGGCGGCCAAAATCATCCTTGCCACCGGGGCGTCGGAAAACGCCGTGGCCTTTCCCGGCGCGACGCTGCCTGGCGTCATGGGCGCCGGCGCCATTCAGACCATGATCAATATCCACCGCGTGCTGCCTGGCAAGCGGGTGATCATGCTCGGCTCCGGCAATGTCGGTCTGATTGTTGCTTACCAACTGCTACAGGCGGGTGCCCAGGTGGTTGCCTTGGTGGAGGCCATGCCCCAGATCGGCGGCTACGGGGTTCATGCCGCCAAAATCCGGCGAGCCGGGGTGCCGATCCTGGTCGGGACGACGATAACCCGCGCCGTTGGCGTCAATGAAGTCACAGGCGTCGAACTGGGCCGGCTGGATGAGCAGGGGCGCATTATCCCCGGTAGTGAGAGAGTTTTGGCCGTGGACACGGTCGGGCTGGCGGTAGGGCTCACCCCGCTGGCCGAGCTGGCTTGGATGGCGGGTTGCCAATTTCATTTTTCACCCCGCCTGGGCGGCCATGTGCCGCTGCATGACGAGAACATGCGGACTTCACTCGACTGGCTCTATGTTGCCGGCGATATTACCGGCGTGGAGGAAGCCAGCACGGCGATGGAAGAAGGGCGCCTGGCCGGCATCGCCGCGGCCCAGGCGCTGGGGTTGACCAGTGATGCGGCCGCCGAAGCCGCCAAGAATGCGGTGCGGCGGCGGATTGACGGGCTGCGCGCCGGCCCGTTCGGGCTGGCGCGGCGGACGGCGAAAGATGAGATTATCGCCCTTTGGAAGGAGGCGGCCGCGGCATGGACGGAGTAAAATACACCGGAATGCTGAGCGCCGATGAGCTCAAGCGGGTGCTGCCCGATCCTGAGCGCCTCGCTCGTGGCCCGGTAGCGGTCATTGAATGTGTGCAGGAAATCCCTTGCAACCCCTGTGAGAAGGCCTGCCCGTTCGGGGCGATAACCGTGGGCGAAGATATTACCGCTGTACCGGTTCTTGATCAGGAAAAATGCCAGGGCTGCGGCGTGTGCGTCAGCCGCTGTCCTGGTCTGGCCATCTTTGTGGTCAATGCCGCTAGAGGCCTGGACGAGGCCCTGATTACCATGCCTTACGAGTATCTGCCGCTGCCGGCCGAGGGGGAAGAGGTGCGCGGCCTTGACCGGAGCGGCGCGCCGGTTTGCCGGGGACGGGTGGTGAAGGTTGACAGGTCGCCCCGCCATGACGGCACAACGGTGATTACTTTGGCCGTGCCTAAGGCGTATGTGCATGATGTGCGCAATTTGCGCCGTATGGAAACAGACGAGGTGTTGGTGTGCCGCTGCAATGAAGTGACCGAGCAGGAAGTGCGCCAGGCGGTGCGGGAAGGCGCCCGCACCGTGGCGGCGGTTAAACTGCGCACGCGCACCGGTATGGGCTTGTGCCAGGGGCGGACGTGCCGGCGGCTGGTCAGCCGCATCATTGCCGAAGAGACGGGGCAACCGGTAGCCGACATTCTGCCGGCGACGACGCGCCCGCCGGTGCGGACGCTGCCGCTCGGCGCGCTCACGGGAGGTGAGGCTGATGACTAGCCGCGCAAATGTTGTCGTGATTGGCGGCGGCGTAATCGGCACAGCCTGCGCTTATTATGCCGCCAAAGCGGGCCACAAGGTGACGCTCCTGGAACGGGAAACGATCGCCGGCGGCACTTCGGGGGCGTGCGACGGCTTTATCATCATGCAGTCGAAAGCGCCCGGGCCGCATCTTGAGCTGGCGCTGGAAAGCGCCGCTCTTTACCGCACCCTGAGCGAAGAACTTGAGTATGATTTGGAATATAAACCCTGCGGCGGCATGATTATCATTGAGGACGAGATTCAGGCCGCCCTGATGGCCGAGGTTGTCGCCAAACAGCGCGCAGCCGGTTTGGCGGTCGAGATGCTGCCGATTAGCGAGGTCCGCCGGCGTGAGCCGCTCTTAGCCGCCGATTTGTGGGGGGCGACCTATTCGCCGGTTGATGCCCAGGTCAATCCCATCCTGGTGGCCCAGGGCTTCAGTCAGGCGGCGCGGCGGCTGGGGGCGGCTATCCGCACCGGTGTGGAAGTAACCGGACTTATTGTTGAGCAAGGACGGGTGCGCGGGGTGGCCACGGCCAAAGGGGAACGATTGTCCGCCGATGTGGTGGTGAACGCTGCCGGCGTGTGGGCGCCGGCGCTGGTAAAGCCCCACGGCGTGGACCTGCCCATCACGCCGCGGCGCGGGCAGATCCTGGTCAGCGAGCCGCTGCCGCCCATGATCAGTCATGTGCTCTTATGCGCCTGTTATCTCACGGCCAAATATCGGCCCCAGGATCTTGACCAAAGAAGCCGCCACCACCGGCTGGGCGTGGGCTTGGCGGTGGAGCAGGCGGCCACCGGCGGCCTGCTTATCGGCAGCACGCGCGAGTTCGTCGGCTTTGACCGCCGGACAACGCTTGCTGGGCTGGCCGCGGTGGCCAGCCATGTGGCCCGGATTTTGCCGGCCCTGGCCGGCGTGAATATTATCCGTTCGTTTGCCGGTCTCCGCCCGCATACGCCCACCGGGCTGCCGCTACTCGGGCCGCTGCCCGAACTTCCCGGGCTCATCATGGCCGCCGGGCACGAAGGCGACGGCATTGCCCTGGCCCCTATCACCGGCAAGCGTGTTGCCGAATATATTAAAGCGTCGGAGTAGGGGAGGGAAAAACCGCGAAGTGCGCAAAGAACGCGAAGGGTTACGGCGCGACAGTTGTCGCGGAAGGTTATATATTGAACCGCTGAGGACGCGGAGAAATTATTTAAAAATCTAAAGTGCGATGTATATCGCACGCTCCGTGTTCTCCGCGGTTCAATACGAGTTTTCCTGGGTTTGCGATGCCGATTTATTGGCATGAATATCTCTACGGTTAAACATCAGTGGTTAAACCCAGGTTAAAAAAGCTGTCGTAGGTGGTGGAAACGTGCGGATTGGGTTAGTCGGCGTAGGTAGGATGGGCAAGGTACTGGCCGCCAGATTGGCCAAGCATGTGGAGCTGCGCCTGTTTGACCATAACACCGAGCGGCTGCAGGCCGTACGGGCCGAGCTCGGCGTGGCAACCGTCGATGCGATGGGCGAACTGGCCGAGCTGGGAACGGTTATTTTGGCGGTGCCCGACCGGGAGGTCATCAGCTGTCTTAAGGAATTTAACACCATCAAGAAAGAACTCAATGCCATCAATATAGCCACCAATGTGGCACAGCACGTGCTGGAGGAAACGGCGGCCAAACATATTCGCTGCATCGGCGTCAAGTTTGTCGGCCATGCCGGGGAAATGGCTCTGGGTCAGGATCCGGTGATCATTATTAATGAGCGGCCGCCGGAACTGGTGCCGCTGGCGCGGCAAATTTTTGAACCGGTAGGGACGCTGTTGGTCGGCAAAGCCGACTTGGTGACTTATATCAATACCGTGGCCGGCGAAAAAGCCCTCGAAGCGGGCGTCATGCTGGAAGAACAGCTCCGCCTGAAAGGTATAACCGATCCGGTGATTATCAAAAGCGCCGTTCGCCAGGTGGCCGCGGGCATTCTCAAGGCTTACGCCGACGACGACCTGGGGCCGTTCGCCCGCGAAATCGTGCGGGCGGTGCGGGCGAGATTGAAAGCGCAAGGGGCAGGCTTGACTTATTTTAAAAATTGACTTATTTGGCAAACTTATGTATTATATAGACAAACGAGAGATTTTCATATTTTGCAGCCCAGATAAATCAAGGGTTCTGAAGACAATAAAAAGGACTTCACCCCCAGAATTGCCGAATTTATCAAGTGACAAAACAATCCAAATCCAGCAAATGGAGGTTGAAGTCACTATGTATATTCGGCAAAAACCCTTATTTTCCTTCGATACTCTTATGCAATATCAACCCAAAACTCGTCTGGCGATGGTTTTTGAAAGTATTGATCTTCACCCCTTGTTAAAGACTTTACCAATAAAATCTATCCGCGGCCCTAAAGGATATAGTTCAGCCGCATTAATAAAAGCCTTTCTTGCAATGAGGTTATGTTCCATTCCTACCGTCACATTACTGGTCGAGCGCTTAAAAACTGACTTGGTTTTTCGCTACGAATGCGGCTTTTCACTAGAGCAGCCTGTACCATCATTAGCTACATTTAGTCGTTTCTTTCAAAAGATAGCTGAGACAGATAGCCTACAAGTGCTATTCTCTGCTTTGGTAGATACCGCCATTCAAGACAAGGTCATATCTGGTGAAGTTGTTGCAATCGATGCCAGCGCCATCGACTCTTATGAAAAACCTGTTCCTAAAAAGGAGCTAAATAGCAATGGCGACAGTGCTACCTGGGGTGCTAAGCTAGATACCCATGGTAATCAACATGTATGGTTTGGCTATAAACT
>NZ_AAWL01000033.1 GCF_000169155.1 Thermosinus carboxydivorans Nor1 | reverse complement strand
CTGGTCGATGGATTCTTTCGCGGTTTTGGCCTAAACGGCCGGGCCGTTATTCCTATGACACTGGGTTTAGGGTGCGGCACCATGGCAGTGATTGTTACCCGAACGCTGGAAACGGGGCGGGAGCGCCTATTGGCTACCTTTCTCTTGGCCTTGACGATACCCTGTTCTGCCCAACTGGGCGTTGTGCTGGCTCTACTGTCACATAACGGTAAAGCAGTTATACTCTGGCTGGTTTATATCACCGTCGTGTTTGTTTTGGCAGGATGGTTGGCAGCGCATCTCGTACCAGGCAGGCGCAGCGCCTTTTATATGGAACTGCCGCCACTAAGGCTGCCGGTACTATCTAACGTATTGACCAAGGCCTATACCCGTATGGCGTGGTATTTTGTGGAAATATTGCCTGTTTTTCTATCAACCAGTTTAGCGTTGTGGATTGCTGACAGGACAGGTATTCTTCAGAGCCTTGTCGGGGCCACTAAGCCTTGGATGATATTGTTGGGGCTGCCGCCACAAACGACACAGATGTTTTTATTTGGTTTCTTCCGGCGCGACTATGGCGCCGCCGGGCTCTATGACATGGCCGCGGTTGGGTTGTTGGACGCTAATCAACTCTTTGTGGCGGCCGTTACTTTAACGCTTTTCGTACCTTGTGTGGCGCAGTTTGCGGTGATGATCAAGGAGCGGGGCGTGATGGCGTCGTTGCTGATGGTTATGCTGATTGCAGCGGTGGCGTTGACTTCAGGATTGATAGCCAATTGGCTGGTTTCCTTTCCGGCTCTTAGATTATGAAAGGGGTGGAAAGTATGGCCGAATACTTAGCCGTATCACACCTCAAGCCGGGGCAGCGCGGCAGAGTGGTTCGATTGCAGACAGCGGAGGGAAAGCATATTCATAAACTAACTGCTTTTGGCCTTTTTCCCGGCGCGGTGGTGGAATTAGAGCAAACTTATCCTGCTTTTGTCTTGCGGCTTGACCGCAGCAGACTGGCTGTCGACCGGGAAATTGCCGGCATCATTCTGGTAAATCCGATAGATGGCTAATAAAAAAGACAAGGCGTTATGCCCTGTCTTTTTTGTTTTTACCGAATACTCTTACCCGTTTTTTTGGACGGCTTTGTTTAAATCTGCCATTAAGGCGTCAACGTCAATACCGTGAGCTAGAGCACCCTGCTCTATATTCTCGAAACGAGCCGCCGCTCACCCGAAACAACCCATACCGTACTTACGGAATACTTCTACTGTTTCGGGATATTTTTGGACAACTTCAATAATACTCATCTCTTTTGTAATTACGGGCATCTGTTCAAACCCCCTTTCGGCGGAACATTATGGTAATATAACAATCACATGAATTATATCACAAACAGAACGGAGTTGTCATGCAAATCATTCGTTCAGATCGTGCCAAGATTATAAAATTTTTATGAGGAACCATCTTGCTTTAGGACGAGCTGTATAGGGTTATGCAAGACCTTAAAAATTTTTACTGGCTCTTTATGAATACTCACTAATTATTTTGGCTGCTTAAAGGTCGACTATGCGAACTAACGGCTAGTATTTTTTGTCACAAACAGTTAAAATACAGTATAGACATTTGTTAAACAGGGGGCAACATGAGTAGGGTTGCATTTTCTGTGGGACCGCTGGATTTTTATTGGTACGGTCTAATTGTAGCTGCCGCCCTACTGGCAGGGTTGTGCATAAGCATATGGCAGGCAAAATTACGGCGGGAGCCGGCGGAGATGGTGATTGACCTTGCGCTGTTGGGCGTACCGATTGCCATTATGGCCGCCCGGATTTTTTACGTCCTTTTCAACTATCGTTATTATCTTGTCGATCCGAGAGAAGCATTGTTCTTATGGCACGGCGGTTTCGACAGCTATGGCGCTCTAGTGGGCTTTGTGTTTGCTGTATATTTATATACTTACCGTCTCAGGGTTAGCTTTTGGCCATGGCTGGATATTATCGCTCCCGGAATGGCAATTGGTCAAGCTATCGGCCAGTGGGGAAATTTCATCAATCAGGAAGCGTTTGGTCATCCTACCGACTTGCCCTGGGGGATTTATATTGATTTTGCTTATCGTCCGCCAGGCTACGAAGAATTTGATTTTTTTCACCCTCTTTTTCTTTATGAGTCGTTATGGAACTTGGTGGTTTTTGTCCTGCTTTTGCTATTGTCCCACCTGCAGAAAAAAAGAGAAGTAAAGGCAGGCAGTCGGTTTTTGCTTTTTTTGTTCCTTTTTTCGCTTGGTAAAGCGGTAACTGGCGGGATGCGGCTTGATGATGAGATGGTGGGGAGCTTGTCGTTAGGGCAATTAATCAGCTTTATTGCTGCCGTTTTTTCCCTCTGGCTGTTGGTGCGCCGGTACTGTCAATGAAAATTGCAGCAGAACTATTAGATGAATAGGAGGGGTTCTATGCCACTTGAACGTGTAAAAAAATTTTTGGAGCCGTATCCGGATTTAGAGGTAATCTTATTTGACAGCAGTACGCACACAGCAGAAATGGCGGCTCAGACCCTAGGGGTTACCGTTGGTCAAATTGCTAAGACACTTGTCTTTATCGCCGAAGGAAAACCGCTATTGGTCGTTACCTGCGGCGACAAAAAAGTAAATACAAAACTATTGGCCAAAGCAATAGGAGTTAAAAAGGTCAAATTTGCCGACAGCGCAATAGTAGAGGAATTTACTGGTTTTCCTCCGGGTGGGGTGTCGCCGGTAGGCCTTCTTAAAGTGCTACCTGTTTATCTGGACCAAAGTCTATATGAATATGATATTGTCTATGCCGCTGCTGGTACCGCTAACTCGGCCTTGCCCATTGCCCCGGAAAGGCTGCGGCAAATTACCAACGGTTGCGTGATTGACGTATGCAAATAGCACGGGACTTGGCTAAGCTTGTAGAATGCCTGCGGGCGGCCAACCATGCAACTGTTCTTACCGGCGCCGGGATTTCAACGGCAAGCGGTATTCCCGACTTTCGCGGCATTAACCGGATTAATGCAGATTTGTCTCAACTTACCTCAACATTTATGCGCCGCCAGCCAGCTAAGGCTTACGAATTGCTTCGCCCATTTATCCAAACTATTTTAGCTGCTAGTCCGAATGCCGCGCATATTGGGTTGGCCCGTCTTTTAGCCAAAGGGGTGTTGCGGGGCCTAATGACGCAAAATATTGATGGCTTGCACAGCCGGGCGGGGGCCGGAGTGGTTTGGGAGCTGCATGGCAATCTGTATCGCGGCTATTGTATGGAATGTAGAACAGAGTATGACATGAACGGGCCTTTAGCCGCTTTCCTGCAAAGAGGACAAATTCCTACCTCTGCATGTTGTGGCGCCGTCTTACGGCCCGATGTAGTGTTTTTCGGTGATAAACTGCCGGCCGAGACGTGGCGGCACGCCGAGCGGCTGGCCAGTGCCAGCGACCTTATGCTAGTCATCGGGTCAACACTGGAGGTCGCGCCTGCCTGCTATCTGCCGGAACTGAGCAGGGAAATCGCTATCATTAACCTGGGACCCACGGCGATGGACCACAAGGCAACATTGAAAATTGAGTGCGATGCTATCACTGCCTGTGAATATATGCTCCGGCACCTGGCATAGTTTGGCTGGTTACAATTGTCACACAAAAAAATAGGATTTTGCCATGCTTTTGGCGAATAGTATAACTATAACAAGAAAATACCTTCGGGGAGAGGGAAAAACGTGGTCAGGGGCACGATCCGGAAAATTTACCTTTTCAGTACCGTAGCGCTATTGTTGTTCTTGGTGGCATCGTTATTCGTCGGTACGAAGCCTGTTACTGCTACTCGCCATCGCCCGCAAAATTATACTGATATTCCCGTTTTAAACTACCATAAAGTTGATACACTATACCATTCTTTATCGATATCACCGGAAGAGTTTGAAGAACAAATGGCTTACCTCCATGAAAATGGTTATCATGCCATAACCCCCGACCAATTAATGAACTATTTGAACCGCGGTAAACCTCTTCCTGATAAGCCAGTATTAATTACTTTTGATGATGGCTATTTGGATAATTATACCAATGCCTATCCTATTTTAAAAAAATACGGTTTTACAGCTACGATTTTTCTGGTTACAGACTTAATTGGCAACGATCCCCGCTTTATGAATTGGGACCAGGTGCGGGAAATGCAAAAAAATGGATTTATATTCGGTTCGCACACGGCCAGCCACGCGGTGCTGACCAAGCTTCCTACTGAGGAGGCCTTAAAGGAACTGGTATCGTCCCGCCAGAAAATTGCTAGTGAGCTTGGCCGTGCCCCTCGCTATTTCGCTTATCCTACCGGCGCCTATAATCTAGCGGTTGAAGAGTTGGTCCGCACGGCCGGCTATACAGCCGCTTTTACCATTCGTTATGGCCAGGCAGGTGTCAGCAGTGATCCTTATGCGCTGGAGCGGATTCCTATTTTTAAAAGCGCTAAAACCTTTCGTAGCTTTTTAATTCGGCTTAACGGCGCACCATTACTTGAGAGGTTAGGGATTATTCGCAACTAGGTCTTTCTTCCTAATTTTAGAATTTCTTTAAAATCCTCCATTAATTATGGAGGATTTTTCTTTTTTAGCCCGAAAGTATTCAGAAAGTGGATGATAGTGGTGTAAAGTGGTGGAAGCTTGGCTAGGGGTGGTGAAACAGCCGTGCTGATGGGGGAATATCTGCATACAATTGATGCTAAAGGGCGGCTGATTTTACCGGCTAAATTCCGGGCTGAGCTGGGAGACAGGCTTATTGCCACTAAGGGGTTGGATACCTGTGTGTTTGTATATGGTCTTGAGGAGTGGGCTATCCTAGAAAACAAACTTAAGCAACTGCCGTTGGCCAAGCCGGAAGCTAGGGCCTTTGTCCGTTTCTTCTTCGCCGGCGCGGCTGAACTGGAATGTGATAAGCAAGGTCGGATACTATTGCCTAATAACCTGCGTGAATATGCTCAATTGGATAAAGATGTAGTCGTCATCGGCGTATCCAACCGGGTGGAAATTTGGAGCAAGAAAATCTGGGATGATTATAACGACCAACTTGGCCCGACAGTGGCACAAATGGCAGAAGAATTGGTTGACTTGGGTATCTGACGGAGTGATTGTCGTGGAGTTTCACCACAAAACAGTACTCTTAGAAGAGAGTGTGGCGGCGCTTGTTACCAATCCGGCCGGCATTTATGTCGATTGTACGCTCGGCGGCGGTGGTCATTCGGCGCTTATTGCCAGCCGGCTCAGCCCGGAAGGATGGTTAATTGGCATCGATCAGGATCCGGCGGCCATTGCGGCGGGACAAGCGAGGCTTGCTGGTGCATCCTGCCGGATCGATCTGGTGCGTGATAATTTCAGCAATTTGTCCCGAATCCTGACGACGCTCGGTATTGAGTCTGTGGATGGAGTGCTTTTTGATTTAGGCGTATCTTCTCATCAGCTTGATGTGGCCCAGCGCGGGTTTTCATACATGCAGGATGCTCCGCTCGACATGCGCATGGATCCGTCGGCGCCCATTTCGGCTTATGACGTGGTTAATACATATTCTGAAGATGATTTAACCAGGATTATCCGGGATTATGGTGAAGAGCGCTGGGCGCGGCGCATTGCTCAATTTATTGTTCAGGCTAGAATGACTGCTCCTATTTGTACGACGGGGCAACTAACAGATATTATTAAACGGGCTATTCCTGCCGCCGCGCGGCGTGACGGGCCCCACCCGGCAAAACGGACCTTTCAAGCTATCCGAATTGAGGTAAATAATGAGCTTAGTATTTTACAAGACGCGTTTATAACAGCGGTACAATTTTTAAAATGCGGCGGTCGTATTTGCATCATCACCTTCCACTCTCTGGAAGATCGCATTGCGAAACATACGCTGCAATCATTAGCCAAAGGGTGCGTGTGTCCCCCGCAATTGCCTATTTGCGTTTGTCATAACAAACCGAAACTGAAGATCTTAGGCAAGCCAATTACCCCTACGGCCGAAGAACTGGATGATAACCACCGGGCCCGTAGCGCCAAACTACGCGTGGCGGAAAAGGTTTGATTTTGGCGGTATTTTGTTCTAATTTAATGGGAGGGTCAATACATATGTTAGTGAATAAACGGCAAGAATGGTTTGTGTATGAAGAGCAAGTTGCCCCACCCGTTGAAACGCCCAGACCCCGGCTTAAGCGGCGGGGAAAGCCGAAATTCCTGACAGTAATATTAATTGCGGCGGTAATGGCGCTTCTCGTTACAGTACAAAGTGCGGCTATTGTACAGGCCGGTTACGATTTGGTGCAAATGAAAGCCCAACTGGCGAAAATGGAAAAAGAAAACGAGCTCCTGCGTTTAGATGTCGCCAAGCTAAAGTCGCCGCAACGTATTCAGCAGATTGCCACAAGCCAACTGGGCATGGTCGTGCCTGAGAAAGTTTATTGTTCGGCCAACACTACAAATACGCCGGAAAAAGCGCAGGGAACGACCGGAAGTACCGTAGCCGGTGAAATTCGGAATCTCTTTACAGTGGGCAGGGCGGAGGCGAGTAAGGGGCGCTAATCTAAGTAATGGGGGAGAATTGTGTGGCGCCTACTTCGTCCCATGTTACCATTCGGAAGAGAGTGGCTATTCTGTTTCTTTGTGCCACGGCCATCATGGCAGGGCTTGTCTGTCGCTTAGCCTATTTGCAATTTTATAAAAGCGCCTGGCTGGCCGAGAATGCCGTAGACCAGCGGGTGAGAGATATTCCCGTTGAGGCTAAGCGGGGTATTATTTTTGACCGGAACGGCAGAGAACTGGCAATAAGTATTAGTACCGAGTCCGTCTATGCCATCCCCGCCGAAATACGCAATCATGAAGAAACAGCAGCCAAACTGGCTGCTATTTTAGCGTTGGATGCCAATAATTTGGCCGCAAAATTAAAAAAGCGGCAGGCTTTTATGTGGGTCAAACGCAAGATTGATGTTAATACCGCTAAAGCCGTAAAGATGCTTAATTTGCCGGGAATTGGTCTAACCCAGGAAAGTCAGCGTTATTATCCCCAAGACAATGTAGCCGCCCATATCCTAGGATTTACCGGTATTGACAGCCAGGGCCTGGATGGTGTGGAGCTGACTTTTGACAACTACCTGCGGGGTCGGCCAGGAAGCATTGTCGTAGAATATGATGCCCGCGGACAGGAAATACCCCAAGCGACCCACCGCTTTGTTCCGCCTACCGACGGCTATAATATTTATTTAACTATTGACATTGTGATTCAGCAAATTGTCGAGCGGGAACTGGAACGGGTCATGAAGGATACCCAGGCCAAGGCGGCTACAATTATTATCATGAAGCCCGACACGGGAGAAATATTGGCCTTGGCCAACCGACCGGATTACAATCCGAACAGGTTTGCCGAATACTCGCCGAAACTGTGGCGGAACGTGGCTGTTTCAAACGCCTATGAGCCCGGTTCAACCTTTAAAATTATTACGTCGGCGGCTGCCATGAGCGAGAAGGTGGTCAAACTTGAAGACCGGTTTTTTGATCCGGGATCGGTAGAAGTGCAGGGACGGCATATTCGCTGCTGGAAGCATGGCGGCCATGGCAGTCAAAATTTCACTCAGGTAGTGGAAAACTCATGTAACGTTGGCTTTGTTAACATAGGTCTGCGTTTGGGAAGTGAAGCTTTTTACGATTATATTGAGGAGTTTGGCTTTGGACGGTTAACTGGCATTGATCTTCCCGGTGAAGCCAAAGGTATTCTAATTGACAAGACGAAGGTTAAGCCCATTAATATTGCTACCATGGCCATTGGCCAGAGTATTGCCGTTACGCCTATTCAACTACTGACCGCAGTTTCGGCCGTTGCCAATGACGGTCAGCTTAACCGGCCGCAAATTGTTCGCGAAGTGCGTGATAAATCAGGCCAAATAATACGAGGTTTCCAGGTTGACGTTATAAATCGGGTGATGGAAGCGTCTGTTGCCCGTGAATTAAAAGGAATTCTGGAAAAAGTTGTTGAAGAAGGAACAGGCCGAAATGCTTATATTGAGGGATTTCGCATTGGCGGCAAGACAGGAACAGCGCAAAAAGTAGGGGGAGGAGGCTATCTTCCGGATAAATATGTAGCATCCTTTGTCGGATTTGCTCCCGCTGACCATCCGCAGGTGGCAATGCTGGTCATTATCGACGAGCCGGTGGGACTTTACTATGGTGGGCAGATTGCCGCTCCGGTTTTTGCGGCTGTAATGAAAGATGTATTGCCATATCTTAAAGTTGCGCCGCAAGCCTCCGCCAGCGACGGGTCTGAAAGCAAAGAAGCGCATATTGTCGTACCAAGCGTGATTAACCTGCCCGTAAGAGATGCAATACAGTCTTTGCAGAAGGCCGGACTTGCCTCCCGTATCGAAGAAGCAGGCGACCGTATAGCCGACCAAATTCCTAAACCAGGCAGCCGTGTACCAAAAAATTCAACAATTTTGCTATATACCCAAACTCCCCGGTATTTAGCAGGTGAAGTGACTGTTCCGGATTGTACCGGGAAGTCCCTGATAGAAGCTACTAATTTACTGGCCGAGCTTGGGCTCTCCATAAAGCCAAACGGATATGGACCGAAGGCGCTTCGGCAAGATCCCGCACCAGGCAGCAAGGCTGTCGTGGGATCGGTAGTGACCATTTACTTTGAATAGCTTTGTGATGGTTAATTTTTGGCAATTTTGGCAAATACTATTGATATATGGCAGGAGGATAGGACATGGCAAAGAACTTACAAGAATTAGTGGCTTTAATGCCCGGCTGCGAAGTGCGCGGCGATATCAACCTGACAATTACGGCGGTAACATACGATTCCCGCCAAGCAAAGCCAGGATCGCTCTTTATTTGCTTGACGGGCTCAAAAGTGGACGGACATGATTACATTGCTCAGGCTCGTGCGGGCGGCGCCGTTGCTGTCCTTGTAGAAAAAGAGGTAAGTGTTGAACCAGGAATGACGGTGATAAAAGTTTCGGATACGCGGGCGGCAATGCAAGCCATTACGCCCTTTTTTTTCGATTATCCCAGCCAAAAGCTGCGGGTGATCGGTGTTACGGGGACGAACGGAAAAACGACTACCACCCATTTAATCCGGAGTATTCTTATGCAAGCCGGGTATAAAGTTGGGCTGATTGGCACTATCCATACTTTAATTGGCGACCGTACTTTACCGGTGAAAAATACCACCCCTGATGTAGTTGACCTGCAAGGCCTGCTGGCTGAAATGGTCGCAGCCGGCATGGACTATGCCGTTATGGAGGTTTCTTCCCATGCTTTGGCGCTGAACCGTACAGCCGGCTGCGAATTTGACATTGGCGTTTTTACCAATATCACGCGTGATCACCTTGATTTTCATATCACTTTTGAAAATTATATTGATGCTAAAGCTGAACTGTTCCGTCTTGTCGGCAGGCCCGATAATGTTAAAACAGGCAAAAGCGCGGTCATCAATACCGACGATCCGGCGGCTGCCCATATGTTGCGGGAAGTGACTTACCGCGCCATTACCTACGGCGTGCAGGATGGGGCCGACCTTACGGCGCGCAATATCAATATACAGGCTGACGGGGCAAAGTTTGAAGCTGTAACGACCAGAGGGATAATACCGCTTGCTCTGCAAATAACCGGTCTTTTTAATGTTTATAATGTACTGGCAGCCATTGGCGTTGCTCTGGCGGAAGGCATCGAGCCCGACGTCGTAAAAACAGCCCTTGAGGCATTTCGCAGCGTGCCCGGACGGTTTGAAATCGTTGACGCCGGTCAGCCTTTTACCGTGATTGTAGATTATGCCCATACCCCCGATGGTTTGGAAAACATTTTAAAAACAGCGCGGCAATTTGCCCAGCGACGGATAATTGCCGTTTTCGGCTGCGGCGGTGACCGTGACCGAACCAAGCGGCCAATTATGGGGCGCCTGGCTGCCGAGTATGCCGATGTGGTGGTTGCTACTTCTGATAATCCCCGCACGGAAGATCCCGTTTCTATTTTAAAGGAAATTGAAGTCGGCATTCGTGAAGGGCTTAAACCAGGCAAGAGTTATGAAGTAATTGTCGACCGACGCCAAGCCATTGAGCGCGCGCTTAGTCTTGCTGAGCCGCAAGACATTGTTATCATTGCCGGCAAAGGTCATGAAACATACCAAATTCTGAAAGACAAGACTATTCCTTTTGATGATCGGGAGGTTGCCCGCGAAATTATCAGGGAGATGAGATAAATGGCGGAGTTTACAGTGTCCGAAGTATGCTTGGCAGTAAAGGGCAGCCTTATCGGCGGTTCTGCCGGCGCTATTTTTACTGGAATTTCCACGGATACGCGCACTCTTAAGGCGGGTGATTTGTTCATTGCCCTCAGCGGTGAGCGTTTTGACGGCCATGAGTTCCTGCATCAGGCTGTTGCCCAGGGGGCGGCTGGGGTGTTGATAAGTCGTCGCGACATTGTTATACCGTCGGGGATCGCCGTCGTCCTAACCGATGATACGCGGAAAGCTTTGCAGAATTTGGCCTGTTTTCATCGGCTGCGCTTTGATATTCCCGTCATTGCCGTTACCGGGTCAAATGGTAAAACGACGACCAAGGACATGACGGCCGCCGTTTTAGCAAGTCGTTTTAAAGTATTGAAGACTGAGGCCAATTATAATAACGAAATCGGCCTGCCGCTCACCCTGCTAAACCTTACGGCCGACCATCAGGTGGCGGTAGTGGAGATGGGGATGAGGAGCAAAGGCGAAATCCGTGAACTGGCAGAAGTCGCCCTTCCTACCGTTGGCGTGGTGACTAATGTCGGTGAGACCCATATTGAGCTGCTTGGTTCGCTGGAAAACATCGCGAGCGCCAAAGCGGAACTGGTGGAGAATATCCAGGAAGGCTTGGTTATATTAAACGCTGATAACCCTTACGTGTATGCCATGCGGTCGAAAACTAAGGCGGCGGTTATATTTTTCGGCCTGAATTCGCAGGCCGACGTGCGCGCCGAAAACATCCCGGTCAGACGGTAAGCAAACGTTTTTCGACTGTCATTATCGGGACCAAGTGTTTGCGGTCGTACTTCCGGCTATTGGACGGCACAATGTTTATAATGCTTTGGCGGCGATTGCCGTCGGACTGGGGTTAGGCTTGGCGCCCGAGGAGATTGCCGCCGGGCTGAAAAAATTTGCGCCGAGCGGCATGCGTCAACATATTGAAAAAAAGGCCGGCTACACCATTATCAACGACGCGTATAACGCCAGCCCGCTTTCTATGCAGTCGGCGATCGAAACCTTGGCCGAAATCGCTGGCGGGCGCAAGATTGCCGTCCTTGGCGATATGCTGGAACTCGGGCATGTGGCAAAGGAGGCTCACCGGCGAGTAGGCAAACAGCTTGCTGAAATTGGGGTGGACACGGTAATTACCGTAGGAACGTTAGCCCGGGATATTGCGGTAACGGCTAAGGCTTGCGGCGTGGCTTGCGCGATAGCCTGCGATACTCATGAGGAAGCAAAGGATGTCCTTCGGCAGGTAATGCAGGCGGGAGATACTATTTTGGTTAAAGGCTCACGCGGTATGAAAATGGAGAAAGTATTGGACGTATTTGATGGTTTGTAATATCGGGGAGGATTACCATGCAAGAATTGTTGTACGCCGCAGGGATGGCTTTTGTTATAGCGCTGGCAGTCGGACCGCTGGTCATTCCCGTACTGCGACGCCTTAAGTTTGGACAGAGCATTCGGGAAGAAGGGCCGCAGCGTCATTACGCCAAGGCCGGGACGCCAACAATGGGCGGCGTGATTATCCTAGCGGCGCTGATTGTGCCGACCCTGGTCTTTGCCGGAAAAAGCGCTGAAGTGTGGTTAGCTCTATTTGTTACGGTAGGGCATGGCGCGATTGGCTTTGTTGACGATTTTATCAAAGTGGTCTTCAAACGGTCACTGGGTCTTAAAGCCCGGCAAAAACTGTTTGGCCAAATCGTTATGGCTATTGCCCTTGCCTATATTGACAGTGCTTATTTCGGGCGGGGAACTGATTTATGGGTGCCGGTAGCAGGTATTAACATTGATTTTGGGCCTTTGTATTATGTACTAATTTTTCTGGTACTGGTAGGAACGACGAATGCCGTTAATCTGACGGACGGACTGGACGGACTGGCCGCTGGTACCACAACGGTAGCAGCTATGGCTTATGCTGTAATCGCGATGGCCTTTGGCAAGTCCGACCTGGCTATTTTCTGCGTTGCCCTGGCTGGAGCCACGCTGGGTTTTCTACGTTATAATATTCACCCCGCCAAAGTATTTATGGGTGATACGGGGTCGCTGGCTCTTGGCGGCGCCTTGGCGGCTGTGGCCGTACTGACGAAAACGGAACTGTTGCTTGTTCTCGTAGGCGGAATTTTTGTCATTGAAGCCCTATCGGTAATTATTCAAGTCATCTCGTTTAAATCTACGGGAAAGCGTGTTTTTAAAATGAGTCCTATTCACCATCATTTTGAACTGTCCGGTTGGTCGGAAACGAAAGTAGTAACTGTTTTTTGGTTGGCGGGAACGCTGTTTGCCGCTCTGGCATTGGTAGTTTTGGCATTAAGCCGCACAGGAGGAATTAAGTTATGACTTTTGCTGGCATGAACATTGCGGTATTGGGCGCAGGCGTAAGCGGCATATCGGTAGCGCAGGTACTACGTCGGCTCGGGGCACATGTCATTTTAAGCGATGCTAAAGCGGTTGAAAAACCAGAGTTTGCGGCCTTACGTGCTGCCGGCGTTCGTCTCGAGCTGGGATATCAGGATGAAAGTTTGTTAACGGGAGTCGACTTGCTTGTTCTCTCGCCCGGTGTATCTATTTATAATCCTTTGGTTGAAGCCGCTCAAGTTCAAGGCATACCGGTCATGAGCGAAATCGAGGTTGCGTATCGTCTTTGTCCGGCTCCCATAATAGCTATTACCGGCACGAATGGTAAGACTACGACCACGACGCTAGTGGGTGAGATGCTTAAAGCCGCCGGCCGGGAAGTAGTAGTAGGCGGCAACATCGGCCTGGCTTTATCGCAAGAGGTCGCGGGAATTTCTGAGCACGGCATTGTGGTTGCGGAAATCTCTAGTTTTCAACTGGAGGGCGTTGTTGATTTTCGACCGCGCATTGCCGCCGTTTTGAATCTTACACCCGACCATCTTGACCGGCACCGTTCTCTGGATAATTACAAAGCGATGAAGGAGCGCATCTTTCGTAATCAAAGGCCGGATGACTACCTAGTCCTTAATTACGACGATCCGCTGGTGCGGGATATGGCGGAAAGGGCGCCTTCCCAAGCGGTTTTTTTCAGCCGCAAAGCCAGGTTGAGCACGGGCGCTCGCTTGGAAGACGAGACTATTGTTATGTGTTGGGAAGGAAAGACGGAAGCCATCTGTCCGGTAAAAGAAATGAAACTCTTTGGTGCTCATAATATAGAAAATGCATTGGCCGCAAGCTGTGTCGCCTTTTTAGCCGGCGCTGATGCCGGCGCGATCGGCGCCGTTCTCCGGACGTTCATGGGAGTCGAGCACCGCATTGAACCTGTGGCTGAGATAAGAGGCGTTCGTTATTACAACGACTCAAAAGCCACTAATCCGGAGTCTGCGATTAAAGCGCTCGAGGCGTTTGACGGCCATATTATTCTCATCGCCGGTGGTCGGGACAAAAAAACTGATCTCACGGAGTTTATGGAGCTAGCAAAGCAAAAGGTCGACCATTTAATTTTGCTCGGTGAGGCCAAAGAACGCTTTTATCAGGCGGCAGCGGCCCACGGCGTTACAAATATTCATTTAGTTGATAAATTCGAGGATGCGGTTACACTGGCCTACCGGCTGGCCCGGCCGCCGCAAGTGGTGCTCTTGTCGCCGGCCTGTGCCAGTTATGATATGTTTAATAACTATGAGGAGCGGGGGAGAGTCTTTAAAGAGTTGGTTCGCCAGTTGAAATAGGGGGGATTGATTTGGTGGTCAGACCGAAATCGCCGGACTTTGTTCTTTTTTTTGCCGTTATCGGTTTATTAAGTCTGGGTATTGTCATGGTCTACAGCTCTAGTGCCATATCCGCCTATGTCAATTTCAGCGACAGCTACTATTTTCTCAAGCGGCAGTTGTTATGGGCGTCAATGGGCCTTATCTTCATGTTCGCGGCTATGAACGTGGATTATCATGTTTGGCGAAAATTGTCAAAACACATTCTTATTTTGACGCTTATCCTGCTTGTATTGGTTTTGCTTCCCGGCTTAGGCAAGGTTGTTAACGGCGCTCGCCGGTGGCTTGGTTTCGGCTCTTTTTATCTGCAGCCTTCGGAAATTGCCAAACTCAGTATGGTTATGTTTTGCGCCCACAGCTTGTCTAAGTACCAAGATAAAATTACCAGCTTCATCCGCGGGATTGGTCCGCACCTCCTCCTACTACTGCTTGTATTTGGCTTAATTTTGAAAGAGCCTGACTTGGGAACAGCCTTGGTAATTGGTGGAACGGTATTTATCTTGCTTTTTACGGCGGGAGCCAAAATTTCGCATCTGGCATCCCTCGGAATAACCGGCGTCGTAGGCGTTGTGATTGCAATCATTGTCGAGCCCTATCGGCTCCGGCGGCTGCTGGCATTCAGCGACCCTTGGGCCGATCCCCTGAATTCCGGGTACCATATTATCCAGTCTCTTTATGCTTTGGGTTCAGGAGGACTGTTTGGGGTAGGTCTCGGTCGCAGCCGGGAAAAGTTTTTGTATTTACCGGAACCGCATACTGATTTCATTTTTGCCATTTTGGGCGAAGAACTTGGGTTCATCGGTACTGTCACGGTTATAATTCTGTTCTTTTTATTTGCCTGGCGGGGCTTTCGCGTTGCGATTTTGGCGCCTGACATCTATGGCAGCATGCTTGCGGCCGGGATTACAACCATGATAGTACTGCAAGCGCTAATGAACATCGCCGTTGTTACGGCGTCCATGCCGGTGACAGGCATTCCGCTACCGTTCATCAGTTTTGGTGGATCGGCCTTAATTTTTACTTTGGCCGGTATAGGCGTGTTATTGAATATTTCACGGCATGTCAATTTGAAATGAGGTGTTTTTCATATGCGCATCATTTTATCGGGCGGGGGCACAGGTGGTCACATCTACCCCGCCATTACTATAGCAAGGGCAATTGCCAAGCTCGCACCGGGGAGCGAATTTCTTTTTGTCGGTACTAAGCAGGGATTGGAAGCCGATATTATTCCCAAGGAAGGCTTTCGTTTAACCACTATCGAAGTGAGAGGATTAGAGCGGCGTCTGTCCTGGAATAATGTCAGGACAATTTTTCAGACGGTTGGCAGTCTTTGGCAGGCGCGGCAAATTGTGAAGAGTTTTCGTCCTGATATTGTAATTGGAACTGGCGGATATGTGTGTGGTCCTGTACTGTTGGCGGCAAGCTTGATGCGCATTCCTACTATAATTCAGGAGCAAAATGTCATACCGGGTATCACGAATCGAATTCTAGCCCGTTTTGTAAACAAAATTGCTATTGGTTATGCGGAAGCGGCCAAGCATTTTTCCCGACCAGACAAAACTGTTTTTACCGGCAACCCGATCAGACCGGAAGTGATGTCGGCTACACGCAGCGAAGGTCTGGTTGCCCTCGGGCTTGACGATAATAAAATTACCGTGCTGGTCGCCGGAGGAAGTCGGGGAGCACGCAGTATAAACACAGCCATGTTGGACGTTTACCGCCGCTTTAGTGGCGACAAAAAAATTCAAATCTTGCATGTCACAGGACAAAGCGATTATAATAGCATAGTTGGCAAGATTAAACAGGCTGGTATAGAAATTTCCAAATCTGGAAATATTACCATTAAACCGTATCTTTATAACATGCCACTTGCTTTGGCAGCCGCCGACCTTGTCGTATTCAGGGCAGGGGCGATTGGTCTGGCGGAAGTCACGGCTCGTGGGGTTCCCGCCATCCTTATCCCTTATCCCTATGCGGCTGAAAACCATCAGGAATATAATGCCCGTGTTCTGGAAAAAAATGGGGCAGCAATTGTTATTCGTGACAGTGAACTGACGGGGGAAAAGTTAGTCAATACCATTGCCGATTTAGTTGCTTGTCCAGAAAAACTCCGTGCTATGGGACAGGCCAGTGGAAAGTTAGGCCGTCCTCAGGCAGCGGATGATATTGCTAAACTGGCTTTGGCATTGGTTCGCTCATAACCGGAATAGTCACACCCTAACCGGGAGGCGCATACAATGAGATACGCTGAAGGGTGAGCGAGAAAGGGGAGAACATATTTGCTCGAGGGTCTAAAAAAAATTCACTTTGTTGGTATTGGTGGCGCAGGCATGAGCGCCATTGCCACCGTGCTGCTTGCCATGAATTATCAAATATCAGGCTCGGATATCAACCAATCAGAAACTACGCGCAAACTTGAGCAAATGGGGGCCAAAGTCTTTATTGGTCATCGTAGCGAAAACATTAGGGATGTTGAGGCCATCGTGGTTTCCAGCGCTATTCCAGAGAGCAACCCGGAAATCCGCGCTGCCCGTGAACAGGGGCTTAAAATTTTTCATCGGGCTGATATTGTAGCAGCATTGATGGCCGAGCGTGAAGGTATTGCCATAGCCGGCGCCCATGGGAAAACAACTACTACATCGATGATCGCCCTTGTGTTGGAAAAGGCAGGCCTAGACCCTACGGTGTTAATCGGGGGTGAACTCGAGTATATCGGCGGGAATGCCAAGTACGGTAAAGGCAGATACCTTGTGGCCGAAGCGGATGAAAGTGATGGTTCGTTTTTAAAGTTAACACCGCGACTAGCGGTGGTGACGAATATTGAAAACGACCATATGGATTTTTATGAGACCATGGAAAACATTCTCTTTACGTTTAAGGAATTTCTCTATAAGATCCATCCTAAGGACGGTCTAGCGGTACTTTGCTTTGACAATTCCTATATACGGAATATTGCTGCTTCCCTGGATCGACCCTACATATCCTACGCTATTAATCATGATGCCGAGTTTACGGCGCGTAACATAAGGGTGCACGGCCCTGCCATAATTTATGACGCTTATCGTCATAATGAACTTCTCGGTACCATTCGGTTAAATGTACCGGGTAGGCACAATGTGGCCAATTCGCTAGCGGCCCTTGCCGTTGGCCTGCATGTAGGGCTTACTTTTTCACAGGTTGCTGACGGGCTTGCCTCATTTTTGGGGGCGAAGCGCCGGTTTCAGACTAAGGGGCGTGTTAATGGCATTTGGGTAGTCGATGATTATGCTCACCATCCAACGGAAATTACCACTACTCTTTTGGCCGCCCGTGAGATGCGCCCGAAACGTCTGATATGCGTGTTTCAGCCGCACCGCTATTCACGCACTAAATTCTTGCGCAGTGAGTTTGGGCGCGCCTTTGAGCCGGCCGATATTTTAGTTCTTACGGATATTTATCCCGCAGGGGAAAAGCCCATACCCGGAATTACGGGAGAAGTCATCAAGGAGGAGGTTGAGCGTCAGACAAACCGACTAGTGACGTATATTCCCGACCGCAATAATATTGCACGTTATCTTGCAGAAATTGCTGAGCCAGGTGATTTAATTATTACGATGGGTGCAGGAAATATATACCAGGCAGGAGAAGAACTGGTAGAAAAATTAAATGCAGTAAATATATAACCTTAATACTGTCTGCAATGCTGTGACGGGTGATTGTACTTTTCTGGGAGGGATGACAGTGGAAAAGTTTGTCGTCGAAGGAGAAGTACAACTATGCGGACAGGTTACAATTAGCGGTGCTAAAAACGCATCCTTGCCGATTATGGCAGCGACGCTTCTCTGCTCCGGCGTCAGCGTGATCCATGACGTGCCTAAACTGCGTGATATTAAGGTAATGCAAGATATCCTGACTTTATTGGGAGCAAAAATTGTCAGGGAAGGAAATACACTTATAATTGACACAACATCTGTCAATCACATGGAAGTTCCTGAACACCTAATGCGGGAAATGCGAGCTTCCGTGTTTCTTATGGGGCCGCTGCTCGGACGGTTTCGCAAGGTGCGTCTATCCTATCCTGGAGGTTGTACCATTGGGCCGCGGCCTATTAATTTGCATATTAAGGCCTTGGAGAAAATTGGAACAACAATTAAAGAGAGTTTCGGCTTTATTATCGCTGAAGCCGCGGAGCTGGCTGGCGGTGAAATTCACTTTGATTTTCCCAGCGTGGGTGCTACTGAAAATGCCATGATGGCTGCAGCTTTAGCGAAAGGAACGACAATTATTCGCAATGCGGCCCGTGAACCAGAAATTGTTGATCTACAGAATTTCCTAAATAGAATGGGTGCTAAAATCAGCGGGGCAGGAACGGATACAATCAGGATTGATGGTGTACCAAAACTTACTGCTACCGAGCACACGGTAATTCCGGACCGGATTGAGGCCGGTACTTATTTGGTAGCGGGCGCGATGACTCGTGGTGATGTAGTTGTTGATAACATCATTCCTGAGTTTTTGTTTTCCGTTACCGATAAACTGCAGGAAATTGGCGTCCAAATAGAAATAGGCAGTCGTTATATTCGCGTTAAGCCAGGGGATTTACGCGGCGTCGATATTAAGACGCTGCCGCACCCCGGTTTTCCTACTGACTTGCAGGCGCCTATCTTATCACTACTGACTGTTGCCAAAGGAACGAGTATTATTACTGAGACAATTTTTGAAAACCGGTTCAAGCATGTAGATGAATTGACACGCATGGGTGCTAAAATAAAGGTAGAAGGACGGACGGCCATTATAAGAGGTGTGCCCAAACTAACCGGGGCTATCGTCGCTGCTCCCGACCTGCGTGCCGGCGCGGCGCTGGTTATCGCTGCACTGGCGGCGGAAGGAATATCGGAAATCGAGCATATATACCATATCGATCGAGGTTACGATGGATTGGAGCGAAAGCTCCAGGCTTTAGGCGCACGGATTGTTCGACAAAATTGCGATTAGGAGGCTTGGGTTTTGGAAAGGGAAAAAATCGGCGTGTTGATGGGGGGACCTTCAACCGAACGGGAAGTATCTCTAAATACGGGAAAGGCGATACTGGGCGCTTTACGGGAGAAAGGTTACGATGCAGTGGGCATTGACCTGGATCCTCCGCGGTTTTTGGAGCAACTGCGGGAAAATGGTGTCACATTTGTTTTTAACGCCATTCATGGTAAATTTGGCGAAGACGGGGCGCTGCAGGGAGCTTTGGATCTTTTAGGCATACCTTATACAGGCTCGGGCGTGCTGGCCAGTGCTCTGGCTATGGATAAAAGCATTTCAAAACGGTTATTTCAGGCTGCCGGTATACCCACACCACGAGCAGAAATTTATACCAAGGCTGATGCTAAACGGAACTTGGTTGCCGAAATTATGCAAAAGTTCCCAATTCCCTTGGTAGTAAAAGCTGCTGCCCAGGGGTCGAGCATTGGTGTGGTAATTGTCGAGGAAGAAAGTCAGGTTCAAGCCGCTGTTGTTGAGGCCTTCCGCTACAGTGACTGTATCGTAGTGGAAAATTTTATAAAGGGCAAGGAATTGACTGTTGCCATACTGGGCGGAGAACCGCTTGAAGTCTTGCCGATCATCGAGATTGTGCCTCACTCCGGCCGCTACGACTATCATTCAAAATATACTAAAGGAACGACCGATTACATAATCCCCGCGAGAATTGATGATAATGCGGCTGAACGGGTGCGACAGGTGGCTGTTGCCGCTTTTAACCTCCTCGGTTGCCGCGGTGTGGCTCGCGTAGATATTATGCTGGACGATGACAATAATCCTTATGTACTGGAGGTCAATACAATTCCGGGAATGACGGCGACCAGTCTTGTGCCGAAGGCGGCAGCCGCTGCCGGAATATCTTTTGCTGATTTATGCGAACGGATACTTTTAATAGCCAAAGAAGAAAAGACTTCCAGGCAGCCGTAAGCGCTGCCCTTATTTTTTTAGTTTATCTTATGAAATAACATGGTGTATAATTACTTCGGAGACGTTAAAGCCCCATGAACAAGAGGTGTGGCGAATTGCGCACAACGGAAAGGGTTAAAGCGGCCCGCGACGCTAAGTCTAAGACTGCGCAGGGTTTTATTGTTTTGCTGCTGGCGCTATTAGTGCTACTAACGGCTTTTCTTTTCGTAAACTCCACCTACTTTACCGTGGGTTCTGTAATTATACAGGGCAATAAATATGTTGCGGTAGACGATATTTACCGTATTGCCGGTATTCCTGAACGTATTAATATTTTTCGGCTCCATACTGGTGACATTCAAGAACGGTTAAAAAACGACCTCAGGATTGCCGAGGTCGAAGTTACGCGCCAGTTTCCTACGACAATTATTATTAACGTTAAGGAACGGATGCCGTTGGCTTATGTGGCCAGTAGCTATGGTTTTGTTCAGATAGACAAGCAGGGCGTAGTGTTGGCTGCGTTTAAAAATCTTCGCCAGGTGAATGTGCCTATTATTACTGGCATACGGCTGGGCAATGTTTATGTTGGCGATCGGGTGGATGCGCTACCGCTGCAAAACGCTCTCGCCTATCTGGCAGCCCTTGACGAACCGGTCTTGAACCAACTTTCCGAGCTCAATATTCAGTCGCCTGACCAAATGATAGCTTATACGGTGAATTCTGTACGTATCCGGGTGGGCAAAGGTGAGCGTTTAGAAGAAAAAGCCAAACTGACGCGCGACATTCTGGCAGAAATTCAGCAGCGGAACATGCCGGTAGACTATGTGGATCTTAATTTTGCGTCTCCTTTCATCAAATTTAAACAGTAAAAACAAGAGGTGGTTGTTTTGCTTCAAATTAAGCAAGGCCAGGTCGCTATTGCCCTTGTCTGCGTAGTCCTTGGCATTATGCTTGCGGTACAGTTTCGTACAACCCAGGACATTCGGTCAACCATTCCGTTTCAACGGCTTGAGGACCTGTCGCAACGTCTGAGTCAGACGGAAAAAGAGCGAGACGCTTTACTAAAGGAAGTTCATCAGCTCCGGCAGGCTACCGGGGTGGAGGCCGCTTCCCGCGAAACAGAACTTATTAAGATGGGCGCAGGGGTAGTCGCTCTGCACGGTCCTGGCATCATCGTAACTATTGACGATAGCAAGCGTCCGAGTAAACCTAATGAAAACCCCAATCTTTACTTAATTCATGATGACGATATTTTGAAAGTGATCAATGAATTATGGGCAGCAGGGGCCGAGGCCATATCGATTAATGAACAACGGCTGATTGCCACTTCGGAAATTCGTTGCGCCGGGCCAACCTTATCGGTGAACAATACCCGCTACTCACCCCCTTATGAAATTCGCGCTATTGGTGATCCCAAAACACTGGAGAATGCCCTTAGAATGCGGGGAGGAGTTGTAGAAACACTGCAATTTTGGGGGATACAGGTTTCGATTAAACGGCAGGATGACATTACTATTCCCGCTTATAAAGGTACTTTTCGCTTTGAATACGCGAAACCTGTAAAGGACGGTGAAAAATAAATGATTCTGCCAGTAGCCGGTTTAGTCATCGGCCTTATTATTGGAATAATGTTTCCGATTAGCGTGCCTGTTGAGTATGCAAAATTTATGTCGGTAGCCCTGCTGGCTTCGCTTGACTCGGTTTTTGGCGGACTCCGGGCCGGTATCGAGGAGAAATTTGATAATACGGTATTTATTACTGGTTTCTTTACTAATGCTCTCCTGGCTGCTGGTCTAGTTTATATTGGCGATCGATTAGGCATTGATTTGTATTATGTAGCGTTATTGGCTTTTGGGTTACGGGTGTTTCAGAATTTAGCTATTATCAGGCGTTATATCTTAAAAAAATGAACTTTTTAGGACTTCCGTCCCAGTGGATCAAGTCCTAATTTATGTGTAAAATCATCCCCAGTTAAAATTGAAGCAATTAACATATTTTAACAATTTTGCTGTCCGTGATATGAGTTTGTCGTTCACGCCAATCCCAATAATCGGTCATATCCAAGTACTTTTTGCCGCTTGCCCATTTGTCATCGATTTCCATGAGTAAAGCGCCAATCAAACGTAAAGCAGAAGCCCGGTTCGGGAAAATCCGAATGACCCTTTCGCGACGTCGAACTTCTTCATTGAGACGTTCAACCCCATTAGTCGTACGCAAGCGTTTACGATACTTTTCCGGCAAGGCTAAAACGGCTATGGCATCGTCAAAGCCGGCTTCTAGTATAGCCATTGCCTTTGGCGCTTTTGTTTCATAAGCGGCAAGCGTTTCGTTAAGAAGCATTACTGCAGTTTCTCTATCCGGCGCAGCCAAAATGGCTCTTACCCGAGCAAGAATTTCCGGCTGCAAGGACTTCGGCGTCGCATCCAAGATGTTGCGTATAAAATGCGTTTGGCAACGCTGCCAG